>CANEEJ010000054.1 GCA_947426525.1 uncultured Clostridium sp.
TTTTATCTAAAAATCCTACTGTTATGGTACTATTCAATTTATCTTTTGATATCATATTTACATCATCTACAATATCTCCAAATAGTAATACATAATCTCTTGTTTTAATTATTTCGTTTAATTCTTTTGAAAATGTAATTCTGTTTTTACTATGTGGCACAACTTCGTAAATATCATTTTTGCCATTGTTTTCTATATCATAATAATTAGAATATATAAAAATATTATTATAATAGCAATTATTGAATTTCAAATATTCTTTAATTACATTTTTTAAGCTACAAGATATTATAATTACTGGTATATTCAAATTATACATTTGTAATAAAAATTCTTTTGCTCCATCACGAAGTTCTAACTTTGTATCTTTTACTGCATCTTTTATAATTTCATTATTCAAACCTTTTTCACGTAATAAATTTATATATGCTTTAAATCTATATTCCCATGTTTCATGATGTTGATCATGTATTTCATCATACCTTTTAGTAAAGTCATTTCCTAATAATCCTGAATGGTATAATACTCTCCAACCACTTATACTATTTCCTTTTGTTAATGTTCTGTCAAAGTCAATTAAAATATAAAAGTTTTCTTTTGTTAGTTTTATATTATCTATTTTTTTTGAATTAATATATTTCATAAATTACTCCTATAATTCTAATATCATATCATCTTTTGCCGATATAACTTCAATATCATATTTCTTACTTAATTTTTCAGCAATTATATCTGGATTACTCTCTAATATATTGCAATTAAAATGAGTTAAAACAACTTTTTTAGGTTTTATATTTTTTATAAATTCTTCTACATTTGATATATCCAAATGTTTTGGCTTTGGTTTATCTTGCATATAATATGGAACATTTATTATTAGTATCTCACAGTCTTTATATGATTCTAAAAGTTCTTGAAAATATGCTGTATCTGTTACTAACCCTATAATATGATTTTTAGTTTTTATCTTAAATCCATAATTTTCTACACCATGTCTATGTTCTATTGATGATGTAATTTGTATATTTTTTATTTTATAATCTGTATTAGGATTTATAACATTCACATACTTTGGAAAATCTATTACATATGGTTGTAATACTCTCTCTTCTATTGCTTGATTAGGTAATAACAATGTTCCTTGTTTTTCTTCTCCTCCATTTGTCATTAACTCTACAAATATATTCAAATCGTTAGAATGGTCTATATGTATATGTGATAAAATTATTCCATCAATTTTGTCCTCGTATGTATTTATATACTTGTAAAATGTATTTACTCCTGGATCTATTATTATATTAGTATCATCAACACTAAAGTATAATCCTCCTGCTTGTCTTATTTTCTTAAAAAATATATCTTTGTTCCCTGTTGTTCCAAAAAAATGAATAAAATCTTTTGACATTCTATTTTCTCCTCGATACTTTATTTTTTTATTACTTTAATAGTCCTTTTTCATGTAAATCATTAAATATAAGTTTATCTACTGGCGAAATTATATCTATATCTTTATAATTTAACCATCTTATTTCTTAGATTTCTGAACTAGGTTTTATTTTTCCTATAAATATTAGTTTATATATTCTATAATCTCTCTAAATTCTTTATATCCAGATTTTTCATTAAAATGTCCTGCATTATTTATTATGATTTTCTTGCCTTTGACAATATTTGCAAACATTTCTGCTTTTTCTATTGGAACATATGGATCATTATTAGAATAAAAGCATATTACTTCATTACATAGTTCACATATTTTCTTTAATTCTTTATCTTCTATATAAAACGAATCATATAATCTGTTATCTTCATCAAACTGTATATTATTAAATCCAGCTACTGTAATTAACTTTTTTATTTTTATTCCATGCTCTATTAAAAACTTTGCTATGAAAATTCCACCTAAACTATGTGTAATAAAAGTTGTGTTTTCTGTAATATATCCAATTTTAAAATAAGACATTATTATTGTACTCCAGCTCTCATAATCTTGTTTATATGGAGTTGTAAAACTTGGAACTATACAATTTAATTTTCTTTTACTTAATTGAGATTTTAATGATGGAATCCAATTTTTATATGGATTACCATAAGAGCCATGAATAATAAAATAATTCTTTTCCATACTACACCTCTATATAAGTTTATATTCATTTTGCTCTAAAACTTTAATTGCTTTTTCTAGTTTATCGGCTTTTACTAATATATAATCTGTATTATATGTAGAAATTGCATATATACTAATTTCAGCTTGTGCAAGTATATTGCTTATTTTTGACAATATTCCTATTAATGCAAAATCTAGTGTTCCTACAATTTTTATTGCTTTCCAGTTATATTCAACAACATTGCTTAAAATATTTACATCTTCTTTTACTACTATGGATAATTCTTCATCTGTCTTTGTAATTGAATAAAATTCTTGTTTATATACTATTTCTGGTACAATTTCATTTGGTTCTAATTTCACTACTTTTAATTTATTATCTAATATTTTTAATTCCATAGTTAGTCTCCTTTTTATTTAATAATTCCTCCTGAACAATGTAATTCATATATTAAATTATCTTCTTTATATATTTGTTCAATTCCATCAAAATTTTCTATTGTTCCTGTTACTTTAAATGTATAAGTATATCCATTATTTATAAATTTACTTGAACCTCTAACTGGAATAACATCTTTGTTTTCTCCAACTTTCATTATAGCTGGTCTTAAAGCCATATCCATTGCTTCTTCTCCTAATGTATCATCAATTGTTACCCCATAATAATTCATTCCCCATACTGGTTTATTACTATCACAATATACCACTTCTTCTCCCATAAATTTAATTCCACCAAAGTAAGTGTCATGATATGTGTATTTTTTATTATTAACTATTTCTTCATATTGGTAGTCTGATGAGCCAATTCTACTAGGTTTTACTTTTTCTATTGTACTATTAGCATAAGTTGATTTCTTCGCTTTTATTAAAAAATCCATAAAAGTATCATCAATAACATTTTCTACATAATATGTTTCTGCATAAAAACTATTACTTCTTAACATTTTTTCTATAGATTCAAATTCATAATCTGCAAATTTGCAACATAATTTTAAAATTTCTTTTTCATTGTTTTCATTTAAAATATATTTTTTTATTTCTCCATTATTAAATTTAAAAATAAATACCTTATCTTTTCCTAAATATTCATTCCAAAATCCGTTTTCAAGTGTCTCGCATATATATTTTTCAAATAATTCAATCTTATTTTCATCAAAAGTAACTCCATAATTATTTCCAAATGATTTAATTTCAAAATTATTTTGTTTTAACTTTTCAATATTATTAATTCCCATTAAATAACTATAATTCATATTATTTTTCCTCCATCTATATCAGCTAATAATCCTACTTTCAAAAAATCTTTCTTGAAATTCTGTCAATGCTCGAATTTCATTATTTGTATATTCTTTATCTACTGGTACTAAAACTAATTTATCATCATTATCATTTAATCTATGTATTATTGCTATACACTTTCCTGTAAAACTTTCTATTGGTTCAAAAACTCCTAATATATAACAGTCTAGTTCTTCTCCATCTCCACTTGTTGTATTTGGTATATATCCATAATTAATTGGATATATAAATCCATATTTTGGATGTTTAGAACCCATTTGTCTATCTATTTTTGCTGTAATCGTTTTTCCTATATATGACCTTGTATCAATATTCTTAATATTTTTCAAATATAGAGTATATTCACTTGGAGCAAATTCATCTTTTCTACTTTTAAAAAATTCATAAAAATATTTTACATTTTCAAGTTCACTCCATTTTTGAACTTTATAATCTTCAGTATCTAAATTATATATTTTAGCATTTAAAATTCCTAACATAAATGGCGAATGTGTTGCTATTATAAATTGAACACCTAAATATCTTGACATTTTATTTATTTCTTCTGCAAGTCTTACTTGATTGTGAGGAGATAGCGAAACCTCTGGTTCATCTAATAAATACAATGTGTCTGGCAAGATATTATCTTCTAAAATTTGCATTGTTGTTTCTCCATTAGAATATTTATCTTGTGCAAATTCAAATCTTGCAAACTGTTTTCCACCTTCCTTTGTCTTTAAAAATTCTTTAGCATTTTCTAATCCTCTTTCTCTTGCTAAATTGCTTTCCATACTTTCTTGTAAAACTGCATCTTGTTGTATTTTTCTTATCTCATATAATATCTCTTCACTCTTTATATATCTGCTATTTTTTGGTATTCTACTAAATTTTATACCATATTCGTTTTCTCCAAATTCGTATTCACACTCTGATGCATATTCTTCAAAATATGGTAGCCAGCCATCAACTTTTGAATAGTTTCTTTCTTTTCCTTTTAAATTTAGCTTATGTGCAATAATATTTAATATAGTCGATTTCCCAGAGCCATTATTACCATATAGTACAGTTATATTATCAAATAAAAATACATCTGGTTCTTTATTTTTCAATACATTAAAAGGATATATATTACTATTTTTACTTTTGCTATTACTTAATTTAAATGTTTTTAAATATATCAAACCTACCTCCAACAAATTTTAGTAAATTTACTATTTATTTTCTTTATACCATTCAGCGAAAACTTTTAATGCTTCTACTGAACCATCAATTTTCCTTCGTTCTTCTCTTTCTGTACTATCCACTTCAGCTAGTGTCTTTTCAAAATGTTCTGGCTTAAATATATACCATAAATCAGACCATTTTTCTTCTCTATCCATACCTTGAATTTTTGTTGCTAAATTTCCTGGATGTTTTCCATAAAAATAATGTATCTCTTTTCCATCATGATATGCTAAACATTCCTCAAATCTACATTTTCTATCTTCTTTATTTTCCATTAGTTTCAAAATCCCATTTATTCCTATTGTATCTAGTGAAAAATTAACAAATGCTCTTGGAAAACCATTTAATTCATCTATAAAAAATCCAGTATCTAATGCTATGCAAGGTTTCTTTACAATTTCATATGCTTGTTTTACTTTTGCAGTCACTATTTCTTTTATATCATCACTTCTAGGTTCATCTAGTTCAAAATCATATGTACTAAACTTTAAATTATTAAAATACCTTTCTGCTGATTTTGCTTTTCCTTTATTATGTGTTACAAATACTATTTCTTCCATCTATTAAACCTCTTATCACTCTGCTGTAATTCTATCATAAGTTGACCATTTTTACAATAAAATTCGAAATTAAAAGTTCTATTGTATACATAACATACTTTCATTTTTAACTTTATCTAAACATCTATCAATTTCAATAATATTGGTTGGTTTAACTAATATTTCATTAATCTTACTTCTATTCCCCTTTAAGGTTAATATATCAATATTCTTTTTAGATTCTTTATTATCTCCATAAGCTATATTTAATTTATGCAATTTACCTGTATCAATAAAAGGCATAAAAACAATATACTTTTTATCTTTTGTCATAAAATCTGCTTTATTCCAATTAGAAAGCAATATTTCTTTTCCTTTATAAATTTCTTTTACTACGTCATAAATATCTATATCTTTAATAGCCTTTATCAATTCTAAATTATCATCTGTTGGATTTATTACCTGTATAGACTTACCACTTATTGTAAAATACTTATTTCTTTTATTCATTCTATCAAAATCTTCTAAAAATACTACTACTTTATCATTTGAAAACATTTTATTAATATCTGTTAAAGTTTGTCTTACATATAATGGATTATTTCTATTTGAAATATAATACACAATATATTTATTTTGTAAAATTTCCAATTCACCTATATATTTTCTACCTAAATCTGTATAAATGTTATTTTCCTTTAGCTCCCAACTAGGTATAAAATTTATATCATCTTCAAATCCAAGCATTGCAATCTTTGCTACATCTTTTATTCTATCTTTGTAATCTTTATTTCTACAAAGATTATAACTTTCATAGCCAAAATCTTGTAATAATCTTCTTCCTTCTATATCAATTTTTATATAATATGTATTTTCTCTTTTTACATACCCTGCCTTTTCTAATACTTTTAATCTTTTTCTATAATAATCTTTAGATTTATAAATCTTTTTACAATCAACTGATCTTATTTGCTTATATCTACCTATAAAACATATAAGCTCTATATCTCTTGAACTTAATCTTATTTTCATAATCTCAAACCTCCATTCCTTAATTAAACTAATATACATCATCTTTTCTCTTTTGAACCTCTTACCTGTATATACACCCTAAACTCCATACAGTGTTTTTCTTTTGTTTTTAGATTTCTTAATCATTTGCATACTTTTATTTTGTCCGCCTTTTTGCTAATAAAAATAGCCTAAATCGGACATATTTCTACTATCAAAAATCCTGAATTTTATGTCCGTTTCTTTATCTACTTTGTTCATCTATTTGTATCTGTAAATCAATTAGCTTTTATAGTCAAAATTTTAATTTTTAATTTTGAACAAAACTTTTTAAATATAAAAAAAAAACGAATTGTTAGAAATTCGCATATTTATCTTCTACAGAAATTTATCATACCATGATAAATTTCCTAGAATATAAAAATAAAGTGCTATTGCTAACACTCTATTTCCTGTAATCGGCATATTAAATTTTTTATTTTAGCTATGTCAATGGACATATTCCCTACCTACCAGTTAGGCTATCATTTTTTACTATTTTTATAAAATTGGTCGTTTTTTTAAGTTTTTTATAAAATTCTATGTTTTTATTATTTTTGTCAAACTCGCTCATATCAAAATTTACAAGCTTTCTATTTCAGATGTTCCTATCTTATACTCAATATCTTCCATATGTGGAAACATTTCTTTTACTCTTTTTAATGTTAACATCAACATCTTAGGCTGTGGATTTTTTTTATGATCAGAAAGTAGTTTTTGTGTATAACAATTTTCCGCTGTTTTAAAGAGTAAATAACGATTTCCTACATACGTATAATAAATTTGATATCCATTTCTCAAATCTTCCCACATCTTTTCAAACGTATAATCTTCCATAGTTCCTCCTCTTATTCCAGTTTAGCCATCAGGCACGAACCATCTCTTGGAATTGTGCTTCATTTAAAATGGTAATTCCTAAGTTTTGTGCTTTGGTTAGCTTACTTCCGGCTTCTTCTCCTGCTAATACATAGTCTGTTTTTTTCGATACACTACTCGATGTTTTTCCGCCAAATTTTTCAATCAGGTTAGCTGCTTCCCCTCTTGTATAGTTTTCTAAACTGCCTGTTAAGACAAATGTTTTTCCTTCAAATCGGTTATCTACATTTTCTTCTTCTTTCGCCTGTGTATTAACTCCCGCTTCTTTTAATTTCTGAATTAAGTCTCTGGTTTGCTCCTGACTAAAAAATTCTACAATGCTGTTTGCTACAATTGGTCCAATATCATTTATTCTACTTAAATCTTCTAAATCTGCTTCCATTAACTTATCTATTTCTTTATATTTTCTAGCTAATAATTTAGATGCTTTGGTTCCTACATGACGAATTCCTAAAGCTGTGATTAGTCGATATAGGTCATTTTCTTTACTTTTGTTAATACTTTCTACTAAATTTCCTGCAAATTTTTTTCCGTTCTTTTTTAAAGATGCGATTTCCTCTAACTCTAATGTATAGATGTCTGCTATATTGGCGATAAGTCCTTTATCTAATAGTTGTTGTATAATGTTTTCTCCTAATCCATCAATGTTCATGGCTTCTCGTGATACAAAGTGTACCAAATTTCGAAATAGTTTAGCTGGACATTCAATTCCTGTGCATCGTATAGCTGCCTCTCCTTCTTCTCTTACCGCTGGCGCTCCACATACTGGGCACATTTTTGGCATTTCAAATTCTTTTTCTTCTCCTGTTCTTTTATCTTTTTTGACTTCTACTATTTCTGGTATGACATCCCCTGCTTTTTGAATAACAACAGTATCTCCAATTTTTAACTGTTTTTCTTTAATAAAATCTTCATTATGAAGTGTTGTCTTGGCGATTGTAGAACCTGCTACTTTGACTGGCTCTAAGATTGCCATTGGTGTAATAACTCCTGTTCTTCCTACCTGACATATAATTTCTTTTAGTTTCGTTTCTTTTTTCTCTGGCGGATATTTATAAGCTACTGCCCATCTAGGTGTTTTAGCTGTTGTTCCTAAGATTTCTCTAAATTTTAAGTTGTCCACCTTTACAACTGCACCATCAATTCCAAAAGTTAGTTTTTCTCTATCTTCTCCAATTTGTTCAATTGCTTTTTCAATTTCCTCCATACTTTTGCAATAGATACGTACGGGATTAACATTAAAACCTTGCTCATTTAAGTATTCTAATTCTTCATAATGAGAATTAAATTGTTTTCCTTCTATTTTTTGTACATTAAAAATATAGATATCTAATGGTCTTTTTTCCGTTATTTTACTATCTAGTTGCCTTAAAGAACCAGCTGCTGCATTTCTAGCATTTGCAAATAGTTCTTCTTCGTTTTCTTCTCTTTCTTGGTTCATCTTTTCAAAGTCTTCTTTACCAATAAAAACTTCTCCTCTTACTGTTATATCAATAGGCTCTTTTAGTTTCATTGGAATGGTTTTTACAGTTTTTAAATTTTCTGTCACATCTTCTCCCACTAGTCCATTTCCTCTAGTAGCTCCTCTTATTAATTCACCATTTTTATATTCTAATGCTGCTGATAGTCCATCAATTTTAGTCTCTACCACATAGGTAACTTCTTCTATGTTATTTTCCTTTGCCTTTTGCTCTATTTTTTCGATATAGTCTTTGACATCTTCTATGCTAAATACATCTTGCAAACTTTGTAATGGCACTTCATGGGTTACTTTTTGAAAGCCTTCTTTTACATGTCCACCTACTTTTTGGGTTAATGAATTTTGGGATTGAAATTCTGGAAATTCTTTTTCAAGATTTCTTAGCTCTACCATTAACATATCATATTCAAAATCCGATATTTCTGGTTTGTCATCATCATAATATTTTTTGGCATGATATTCCACTTGTTTCCTTAATTCTTCAATTCTTTCTTTTGCCTGTTTTTTATTCATTCTTCAAGCTCCTCTTTTTTGTTTTTTCTATTATATACAATTTAACAAAAAAAATAAAGGAATTTTGAAAATTCCTTTAACTTTTTTGTTCTATTAAGATGTGTCCCAAAACCGACATAAATGTCGGAAAAGAACCGTCCCCAATACGACATCATTCCGCCTTTGCTAATATAATTAATCTTGCACTACTATCATCGGTACAGGTTGATAACGTAATTTCTGGCTTTCCTGCTGTGTCTCTTTGATAGAATGATGTGTCTTCTGGTGTTGCTTCAAATTTATTATATATTGTGTATGTTATTTTGTTACCACTATTATCTGTTATATAGATTTTATCTCCTATATTTAATTTTTTGTTATTTGAAAAGAATAGTCCATTTCTATAGTTATGTCCAATAATTACTGTATTTCCTGGTTGGTTTACACCAGAACCATATAAAAATGCTACTGCTGTTTCAATTGATTTTTTGGTTACTTTTTCTAAGATTGGATATTTAAAATTAGTTGCTGGTATTTCCATCGTTCCTAAAACACCAAACCCTTTATAGGTAACTTTTTTAGAAGATGAACCTCCTGCATTAGCATCTTTTATTTGATCAAATGGATTCGTTTCATCGTTATTTTCGTCTCCGTTTCCATTCTCAGTTGGTCCTCCATCTGCTACTTCTCCTTCAAAATTATCAACAAAATCTGATGTATCTTTGGTAACAATATAATTTTGATAGTATTCATATCCTAAAAATCCTAGTAATCCAATAATAGCTACCATAACAATTACTAATATTACTGTTAATACTTTACTATATTTACTCTCAAACATATCTTTTTCCCTCCGTATTTCACTATATTTAACCTCTGTATTAATTATACCATATCTTTTGCAAAAAGTGTAGCATTTTTAGACAATTTTTTCACCTAACTGTTTTCCTGCCAATATATGAAAATGTAAATGCATTACTTCTTGTCCTCCATTTTTACCACAATTTACAATTACACGATATCCATCTTGTTTGAAACCTTTTTCTTCCGCTATTTGATTGATTACACCATAAATTCTTCCCACTATTGCTTCATCTTCTTTTTCTAAATGCGCTAATGATGTAATATGTTTTTTTGGTATTACTAAAATATGAATCGGTGCTGCTGGATTAATATCATAAAAAGCTAATATTTCTTCATCCTCATAAACTTTGTTAGATGGTATTTCTCCTTTTATTATTTTACAAAATAAACAATCTTCCACTTTTTATCTTCCTTTCTTCTAGTCCCTCTTCAATACTGCTTTAATTCTTCTAATTCCTGCTGAACTAGATTCTTCTTTTTTAATTTTAAAAGTTCCTAATTCTTTGGTGTTTTTTACATGAGGTCCACCGCACAATTCTTTTGATACGTTTCCTATGCTATATACGGTTACAATGTCTGGATATTTCTCAATAAACATACATTCTGCTCCTGATTTTAGAGCTTCTTCTTTTTTCATTTCTTGTTTGGTTACTTCTAAGCCCTCTTGTATCCATTGGTTTACTAAGTCTTCTAATGCTTTCTTTTCTTCGTCTGTTAGTTTATGGTCACAATTGAAGTCAAATCTCATTCTTTCTGCAGTAATATTAGATCCTCTTTGATGGGCATCTTTTCCAATTACTTGTTTTAGTGCTGCATTTAATAAATGTGTTGCTGTATGATATGCCACAGTTTCTTCTGTTTGCTCTGCTAGTCCACCTTTAAATTTGTGTTCTGCTCCCATTCTTGATTTTTCTTGGTGTTTTTTGAATAGTTCGTCAAATTCTTTTAAATCTACTTCATATCCATTTTCTACTGCTAATTCTTTGGTTACTTCTGGTGGAAATCCATAGGTATCATATAGACGGAATACAATTTCTCCTGCTATTTTTTTACTTTCGGTTCCTTCTAATTTTTTGATTTCCTTTTCAAATTCTCTTTCTCCATGTGCCAAAGTTTTTACAAATTTGTCTTTTTCTTCTAATATTACAGTTTTAATGATTTCTTTATTCTTTTCTAAGTCTGGATACATTTCTTTTAAATTTTTCACATTTAAGTCAATTAAAGTGGATAGTTCTGTTAAGTTAATTTGTAACTTATTTAAATGTCTTATCATTCTTCTGATTAGTCTTCTTAACACATATCCTCTATCTAGATTACTTGGTCTTCCTCCATCTGCAATAATCATCATACTAGAACGTAAATGTTCTGCTATAATTCTTCTACTTTCTATGTAATCTACTTGTTCTAGTTCTTCTAGCTTTTTCATAACTGGTAAGAATAATTCTGTATCAAATGGTGTTTCTTTTCCTTGTAACAACATAGTCATTCTTTCTAGTCCTAGTCCTGTATCAACATTTTTCTTGGCTAGTTTTGAATAACCATTTTTATCTTTGAAATATTCCATAAATACATTATTCCAAATTTCAACATATT
>CANEEJ010000055.1 GCA_947426525.1 uncultured Clostridium sp.
AAATTAAGATTAGCAATATGTATGTGTGATAATTATAGTCATACTAATTTAGAATATGATAAAAAAGAAATGTATAAACAATTTGATAATTTGTTAAAAGAAATTAATATAGAATACAGAACAACTACTGTCAACTTTGCAAATTATCCTTATACAATTTTTGTATCAAGCAAAATTATGGAAATGGATTCAGCACAGCAAAATAAAGTTGCTTTATATCTTTTCAATAGTATAAATTTTAAAATTAAAAATTGCAAAAGTCTTGACAATAAAGAACAAATGTTTTAGAATAAATAGAATAAGAAAAGAATGTGAAACTATGGAAGAAAATAAATTAGCAATTCAAAATGAATTAACAAATGAAGATATAAAAAATTTAATATATACTATAAGAGGAAAACAAGTTATGATTGATAATGATGTAGCTAGGCTATACCATTATGAAACAAAGAGAATAAATGAAACTGTAAAAAGAAATATTGAACGTTTTCCAGTAGAATTCTGTTTTCAATTAAGTAATAACGAATATGAATCTTTGAAGTCGCAAATTGCGACTTCAAACACTCGTGGAGGAAAGCAGAAATTACCTTATGTTTTTACTGAAAAAGGAATTCTAATGTTATCAGGATTGTTAAAAAATGAAATTGCCATTGAAGTAAGTATAAAAATAGTGGAAGCATTTGTCGAAATGAGAAAGTTTATATCTTCAAATGGACAAGTATTTGAAAGACTAACGAATGTAGAATATAAATTACTAGAACATGACAGAAAATTTGATGAGATCTTTAATCAGTTCGAGTTGGAAGAAAATATCAAACAGAGGATATTTTTTGATGGTCAAATATATGATGCATATAGCATCATTGTAGATATTATAAAAATAGCAAATAGGAAAATTTTAATTATAGACAATTATATTGATGACAGTGTTTTGAAAATGTTAGCTAAAAAGAAAAGTAATGTAGAAGTTGTTATTTTAACATCTGATAAAAGTAATATTGAAAATTTAGATATTAAAAAATTTAATAAAGAATATCCTGTTCTAAAAGTTGCTAAAACTAACAAATTTCACGATAGATTTATTGTAATAGATAACAAGGAGATGTATCATCTAGGAGCTTCAATAAAAGATTTAGGAAAGAAATGCTTTGCGATTAACAGAATTGAAGATGTAAAAATTATAGAAAAAATTATTAATTTATAAATACATAAAAAGACAATAATGCAATTGATTATAATTGTATTATTGTCTATAAAATTTCCTTAATATCTTCTACTTTTCCAAAAATCACAATTATTTTGATTTTCTTCATTCATGATAGGATATACTAGTTTTTCATTAAATGTATATTGTATATATTTTGAATGGCAAGGATTTGGACAGCCTGTAAAATATATTATAGGTGTATCTTTCAATATAACTACCATGGAATTTGTGCATTCATATTCTCCATGCATACAAATGCTACAACCAATCCTTTTAGAGTGTGTCTTCATTATTTTAAACAAATCATTTTCATTTTTAGCCAATAACAGTTTTTTATATGTTATATTTTTTCTAATATTTGCATTTTTTTTAGGAATATCAGTATATTTCTTTTTAAAGTTTTTAACATCGTTATAGATATCAGCATTTGAAATTGACAAGCAATTTGATATAGTTGCTGTCTTCTTTGTCTTAACAGCATAATTTTTTCCAACAGTTTCTAAAATATATAGTTCGTTTTTATCCATAATTAAGAAAGAATTATCATAATATGATTCTTTCTTATAGCCACAGTTTCCACCTTGACCGTATTTTTGTAGTAGCTCAATTATCACAGTTACAGCTTCTGAAGCAGAAGAAGACCTTTCAAGTCCCAGTCTTACTAAATCCATTCCTAGTAATGATTCTTTATTGTATTTAGAAGTTTTTGTACTTATTGCTTCATTTCCTATGCAAACGCCACAATCATTAACTCCCATCTCTGCTCCCCACATCCAAATAGGCTTAGAAATTAATATGGCGTGAGTATTGGCTACTTGTTCTATTTCTATGTAAGTTGTTTTCAATTTTTTATCAGTATTTTGTTTGGCATCTATAAACACCATTACTTGTGGTTCATCATATTGTCTATCACTATTTTTCGCAAACATTGCATAATGTTTTTTATTTCCTATCTTACCTAATGTATCACACATAATCTTATCTCCTTATAGTTATTAGAGTCCCTTATTTAAAATATGCTCTAAAAGCTTTTCACAGCCATATTTAATATCATTATAAGTTGCATTAAAATCTCCAGAATACCAAGGGTCTATGATATCTCTTGGATTTTCTGTAAAATCTAGTAATTTAAATACTTTCTTTTCAGCATCAGTCTCAATTATTTTTAAAATATTCCCTATATTTTCCTCTTCCATTCCTATGATGTAATCAAATTTATGATAGTCTTCTTTTTTCATTTGTTTTGATAAACGATTAGTAAATGGAATGTTTTTCTTACCTAAAATATCTTTAGCTTCAGAATATATACTAGTTTTATTCTTTTCATTATAGTCACTGGTAGCAGCAGAATCAATAAAAAAGTTTCTCTCTAATCCCTTTTTCTCTATGATATTTCTAAAAATGAATTCAGCCATTGGAGATCTACAGATATTTCCTAGGCAAACAAATAATATCTTTACCATCTTTTACTCCTTATATTAAAATTTATACAGTACAATTATACAATAAATTTTTAAATTGTTCTATATTGTGATTGAAAATAGTAAATTAATTTAATATAATAAAGGAAAATTTATAAAAGTGTTGTGAGGATATAATGGAATTATTAGAAGTTTTAGATTATAATGGTAATTTAACAGGACAAATATTAGATAAAGAACAAGTTCATCAATTAGGTTTGTATCATAAAGAAGTAGCAATATTTCTAATAAATGATAAAAAAGAAATCTTATTACAAAAAAGGGCAAGTACTAAACAAATAGAGCCAAACAAATGGGCTTGGCATGGAGGGCATGTTATTGCACTAGAGAAAAACATTGATGCTATAATTAGAGAGACTAAAGAAGAGCTAGGAATTGATTTGAATAAGAATAGCATAAAATTACTATTAAAATTGAGGAGAGATAAAATGCCCAATAGGCAATTTACATTTGCCTATTATGCTTTTTGTAATTATCCTATCCATAGATTTAATATTCAAAAAGAAGAAGTATCTGCGATTAAGTGGTTCAGCCTTTCAGATTTTAAAAATATGATTTTTTCTTCGAACCCTGACATAATGTTTAAGAATAACGAGAATACAAACAAAATTATCAATGCATTAGAAAAAATTATAAATAATTAGAGATATGTCATTATTTTTCTAAAACTGCTATTGAATAATATTTCTAATTACTATATAATAAACATAGAAAGAGAACAAGAGAGTTCGTAACTTGTAAGAATATCGCTCCATAACACGTTTTTAATAAGTCGATTTAACTCGGCTTATTTTTTTAGATATAATATAATAACCAGCAAGAAATAAACTTGCTGGTTTAGAGTATCATTACTCCACGTCAACTTCACGATTAAGACACCATCCACATATCTTGACTCCAGGACCTTCTCTTGCCACAACGTAAGCACTTAGTGCAAAAGCAAAATCGGTAAAGATTTCGAAATCCTGAAAATCTTCTGGATAGTAAAGTTCAACATCATCTAGTTCTCCTTGCTTTTCTTTTGTCCGTTCCATCAATAAATTCGATAAAACAATAAATCCATCTTTTTGTTGTTGCGATAAACCTTCACTTTCCAGCCAAAATTCTTGCGTATCTAATAATGCTTCATAGTTCAGTTTCATATGATACCTCCTATTAAATGAAACTAAGTATTTAGTTACAATAATAATAATAACACAGATAAATAAAAAAAGAAAGAAAAAATAAAAAAATGGGAAATTATATTAGAAAAACTAAAAAATATTCAGAAGCAGCAGACACAAATTGGTCAAAAGAGGAAGAAAAGATATTAATCGAAAACTATAAATTTCTTGATGTAAAAGATATTGCTTCTCAATTGCATAGAACAGTTGAAGCTTGTAGAGCCAAAATGTATCATCTATCAAAACAAAAGGGAAAGATAATAACCAGAAGTAAAAATTATGCTAATAGGTGGACAGCTAAAGAAGATGAAATAATAAAAGCCAATTATGCTAAAAAGGGGGCTACATGGTGTGCCAAGCAACTAAATAGAACAGAAAAGGCATGTATACATAGAGCAGGAGTTTTCAAAATAAAAAGAGATATTTTTTGGACACTAGAAGAAGATGAAATTCTTAAGAAATATTATCCACAATACGGAGCTAAAAAAGTTAGTAAATTGCTAGGAAAAAGTCAACAAACTTGTTCTACTAGAGCGTATGTTTTGGGAATTCATTATGAGAATAATAAATGGACAAAAGAAGAAACAGAATTCATAAAAAAGTATTATCCATTAAAAGGAACAGAATATGTTTCAAAAGCTTTAGGAAGAACTATTACTGCATGTCATTCTAGAGCTGCTATTTTACACCTAAAACATCCTAAAAGCTGGACAGAAGAAGAAATAAATTTTTTAAAAGAAAATTATCCTAAAAAAGGTTCCATATGGGTAGCAAAGCAATTGAATCGACCAAGACAAGCTTGTAAAAGTATGGCTAGTAAACTGAAAATTAAATTTAAGGATGAAAATGCTTGGAAACCAACAGAAATAGAAATATTAAAACAATATTATCCAATAATTGGAAAATATGTTGCGGAATTATTGCCAAATAGAAGTGAAAGTTCTTGTACCAATCAAGCGAATCGATTAGGAATTGGTTATCAAAAACAGGAAAGTTCAGCAATTGGAAAAATAAAGAGTATTTTAGAACAAAAACAAGTTATTTATAAGACAGAAGTGGGATTTAAAGAATGCAAAGATAAAAAGATGTTATTGTTTGATATTGCTATCTATCAAGATAAAAATAGAGAAAAGCTAAGAGGATTAATAGAATATGATGGAATGCAGCATTTCTTTCCAACCACTTTATATCAAGGAAAAAACATCTCTGCCAACAAGGTGCTAGAGAGAACGCAAAGACATGATAAAATAAAAAATGAATTTTGTCTTGTTCATGAAATACCACTATTACGTATTAAGTATAGTCAAAATAATTTAGAAGAATTAGTAACCAAGTTTTTAATAGATTTAAAAACTTACCAATGCTGGTACAATCCACTTATTTCTTATAAAGACTATTACAAGGATATAGAAGATGAACAAGTAAAAGAGCATTATATCCATTTTTCAAAATATAGAAGAAATAACAGTTATCATGAAAATAAAAAGCCAGAATGTTGTTTTTTTAAATGGACGATGGAAGAAGACTTATATTTGGAAAAATATTATCCAGATAAAGGGAGTAAGTGGGTTTCAAAGTATTTACATAGAAGCCCAAATGCATGTAGCAATAGGGCACATAAGCTAGGCTTGTATCGTAGTAATAGATGGAAAAAAGAAGAAGACTTATTTTTAATTAAAAATTATAGAGATAATGAAGCAAAATGGTGTGCTGAGCAATTAAATAGAACAACATCGTCTATTGTGCATCGAGCCAAGGAACTAAACCTTAGGAGAAAATCTAACAGATGGAAGCAACAAGAAGAAAATTATTTAATTAAATATTATACGATAAAGGAGACAAAAGAAATAGCCGAAGATATAAATCGTACTGTGCAAGCAGTTGAAAATCACATTCGTTATTTGAAAAAATATAAGTCAGATGTATTGTATAGGGGCCAAGAAGCAAAGGTAGTAAGTGTTCCTATTCAATTTTCTATGTCGATAAAATCAAATCAACAAGAGAGGTCTTTTTTCAAAAATGTTTCTACCAATTATAGAGGAGAATTATATCTTTTTAAGGAAGGATATATTGTGGCAAAATGTAAATTGATAGATTGTAAAGCATTGAAAAAAGGATATTATAAGTGGATAATAAAAGATTTTAAAGTTCTTGAAAATCCTTTGAAGGTTAAAGGGAAGAATGGCATATGGAAGTATGATTTGCAAAAAACATAAAACTAGGGAGGTATAAGAAAAATCACTTTACTTTTTTACAGAGGTAAGATAAAATGAGAAAAAAAGAAAAAAGGAGAATAATTTTATGATAAAAACAGACTATCATTTACATACAACCTTTTCCCACGATGGAATATCTACCATGGAAGAACATATAAAAAATGCAATAAATAAAGGACTAAAAGAAATCTGTTTTACCGAGCATTATGATATTTATGATGGATTAGAAAACAACACCTTACAAACAATAGATGTAGAAAATTATGTGAAAAATTTCAAACAATATAAAGAAAAGTATAAAAAACAAATTAGTCTAAAACTAGGAATAGAAATAGGATTACAACCAGATATAAAAGAAATTATTTGTAACATGGTAAAACAATACTCATTTGATTTTATCATAGGTTCTTCCCATATCACCTGTAAAAAAGATATTGCAATGGATCAAAGTTTTTTTGAAGGACTAACACAAAAAGAAGCGTATACAAAATATTTTCTGGAAGTATTGGAAAATATAAAACGATATGATGAGTTTGATGTATATGGACATATAGATTATATTATTCGATATGGAGGATATCCAGAAAAAGTAATAAAATATAGTGATTATCAAGAGATTTTAGATGAAATATTGACAACAATCATAAAAAAGGAAAAAGGAATTGAAATCAATACATCAGGTTATAGATATGGACTAAATTCACCACATCCAAACAAGGAAATTCTAAGAAGATACAAAGAATTAGGAGGAAATATTATAACAATAGGTTCAGATGCACACAAAATTGAGGATATGTGTTCTGATTTTGATAAAGCTACGCAATTATTAAAAGAAATTGGATACAAAAACTATGTTATATTTGAGGAAAGAAAACCGAAATGGATAGAATTATAAAATAATCGTTTGGTCGCTTACGCAATGTTTCAAAATTATATAGTATAACCGTTATTGGCAAAAAGTCGAAACTTGAACTTTAATTTACTTGTAAATTTTTGTGATTTAGTGTAAAATACCAATAGATTGTAAATAATGATAAAGATACAAATTGGAGATGTGTCCCCAATTGCGCCAAAAGGAGCAAAAAGAAACGTCCCCAATTAGACAAGGAGAAAAAAATGAGATTAATAGAGAGCAAAAAAGATAAAAAAGAATATAAAGAATTTTTAGAAGGACATGAAAGATGTAACTTTCAACAATCCTTAGAGTGGGCAGAAGTAAAAAAGCCAAATTGGAAGCCAGAAGTAATATTGGCAGAAGGTGATGATGGAGAAATTATTGGTTCACTTTGTGTATGGATACGCAAAATGCCAATCTTTGGGAATATCATGTATTCTTCAAGAGGACCAGTATGTGATATCCATGATATTAATGCTATGAAGCAATTAACAGATGGTGCTAAGGAATTAGCTAAAAAATATAAAGCAATTGTGCTAAGAATGGAACCAGATATTATAAGTGATGACCAAGATTTTAGAGATATTGTAACCAATTTAGGATATCGTATTAAAGACGATGCCAAAGATTTTAAAGATGAAATTCAACCAAGATATGTATTTCGATTAGACATCAAAGATAAAACGGAAGAAGAAATTATGGCAGGATTTAAACAAAAATGGAGATATAATATCCGTTTAGCAACCAAAAAAGGTGTTACAATAAAAGAAGGAACCAAAGAAGATTTAAAAGACTTCCATAAAATTATGATAGAAACAGGAGCAAGAGATGGATTTATCATAAGACCATTAGAATATTTCGAAAAAATGTATGACTGTTTAGGTTCAGAACATATGAAAATTTTAATGGCATATTACGAAGGAAAACCAATTTCAGGAGTAATACCAATTTTTTATGGCAACAAAACATGGTATCTATATGGAGCAAGCAGCAATAGCCACCGTAATTTGATGCCAAACTACCTATTACAATGGGAAATGATAAAAATGGCAATCCAAAGAAAAGACGATGTATATGACTTTAGAGGCGTATCTGGAGTAGTAGATGAAAGTCATCCACAATACGGGCTATATCGTTTTAAACAAGGATTTGGAGCGACTTTTACAGAATTCATAGGAGAAGTATATATGCCGTTTAAACCATTAACTTATAAACTATATCGTTTTTCAGAAAAAGCATTTAGAACCATAAGACAATTAAAAAGGAAAGCGATGTTTTTTGGGACGGGGTCAAAAAACATCGCTTAGCATAAAGAAGAAAATGTAAAAGAAAGAAACAAAAATTAAACGGATTTTTTTTAGCCCGTCCCAAAAAACCTCGCAGGAGGAAGTAGTGAATACTTTAGTAATAGAAAAAGAAGATTTAAGGCATAATATTAATCAAATAAAGAAGTTTGCTAATAAAACGGGAAAAGATGATAAGGGAAATTCTGTTAAAATAATTGCTGTTGTAAAAGCTAATGGGTATGGATTAGGAATTGTGGAATATGCAAAGTTTCTAATTGACCAAGGAATTTCTTTTTTTGCAGTAGCAACAGTAGAAGAAGCTTTAATGCTAAGGAATGCAGGCATAAAGGAAGAGATTTTGATGTTATCTTCCACAGCAATAAAGGAAGATGTGGAAACATTAGTAAAGAATAATATTATCTTGACAATTGGCTCAAAAGAAGATGCTAAGATAGCTAGCGAGGTTGGAGAGGAACAAAATAAAACATTAAGAGCCCATCTTAAAATCGACACAGGATTTGGAAGATATGGATTTGTATATAGCAATCGCGATGAGATGATAGAAACTTTAAAAGAAATGAAAAATGTTAAAATAGAAGGGACTTTTTCTCATTTTTCGGTTAGTTTTTATGATGATAACTATACGAAAAAACAATTTGAGAGATTTTTAAATTGTATTGAAGTATTAAAAATGAATGAAATTGAAACAGGAATGCTTCATATTTGCAATTCTTCTGCTTTTTTAAAATTTCCAGATATGCATCTAAATGCTGTTAGAGTAGGGTCTGCTTTTTTAGGAAGAATATCATGCAAAAATACAATTGGTCTTAAGAAAATTGCACACCTAGAATCACAGGTCGCTGAAATAAAAACATTGCCAAAAGGATTTAATATTGGATATTCTAATATTTATACAACACCAAAAGAAATGAAAGTTGCCATTATTCCATGTGGCTATATGAATGGTATCCATGTGAAAAATGACAAAGATATGTTTCGAATGGTAGATAAAATGAGATATTTAGTAGAAGATATTAGAAATTTTTTCAAAAAGCAAACAATCTATGCAAAAATCAATGGAGAAAATTGTAAGATATTAGGAAGAATTGGAACCTATCATGTAGTATGTGAGATAGGGAAAAAAGATGTCAAAATTGGGGACAAGGTTATTTTTTCGGTTAATACTAAGTTTGTAGACTCAGGGATAAGAAGGGAGTATCGATAAAATGAAGGAAGAAAAAGAGGAAAAATTGAAAACAGGATTTTTTCAAAAAGTATGGAATTCCATTACTAAAATTGAGAAATATCCAGATATGGCAGCAGAAGGGTTAGGAAGAGCTTTTACTTATATTTGTAAAGTCGTAGCCATTTTAGCAATTGTACTATGTTTAGGTATGATGTACCAAATGCATCAAATATTACAAGAAGGAATAACCTATTTACAAAATGAATTCCCAGAGTTTTCTTATAAAGAGGGAACATTACAGGTAGATACGGAAAAAAGATTTACCATTTCAGAAGATGATTCTTATGTAGGAAGAGTGATTGTAGATACAAAAGTAGAAGCAGAAGAAACCATTAATCAATACATGAATGAAGTGAACCAAGCAGGAAGTGGAATGATTGTATTAAAAGACAAAGTAATCTTAAAAAATGGGGCAGTAGCAGGAACCATTAATTATCGTTACAATGAACTTTTAGGACAAATGAATATTCACGAATTTAATAAACAAGCAGTAATTGATTATGCCCATAGTTCACAAGTTATAACACTATATGTTAGCGTATTCTTAACGATATTTATTTACAGTTTTATCATGTATTTAATAACCACTTTATCAAATGTTGTATTTTTAAGTGCATTTGGTTATTTAACCACATGGGTAGCTCGTATTAAAATGAGATTTTTAGCGGTATTTAATATGTCAGTTTATGCTTTGACATTATCCATCTTTTTGAACATGATATACATTGCTGTAAATATTTTTATAGACTTTAAAATGGAATATTTTCAAGTGATGTATGTAGCAGTAGCTGCGATTTACTTAGTAGCAGCAATATTCTTGTTGAAAACAGAATTTGTAAAAAAACAAATAGAATTAATGAAATTAGCAGAGGCGCAAGAGATGGTAAGAAAAGAAATGCAAGAAAAGGAAGAACAAGAAAAAAGAGAAAAAGAAAAGAAAGAAAGACAGAAAAAAGATAAAGAAGAGCAAAAGAAAGAAAAAGAGGATAAGGAAGAAACAGCAGGAGAAGAAGGTGGAGAACCACAAGGTTCCAATGCTTAAATAAAAAGTTACAATTCACAGCTTAAAAAACTAAAACCAAAATTTATTAGTATTTTTTCTAAAGTGTCTCCCAACTACGAACAGTCTGTAATTGCATAACAGACTGTAATCTTGTTGGTCCCCCCCCCGATTTGACACTTTATAAAAAATATAATAAATTTTGGATAGAAAACTAGTGACTGTGAATAGTAACAATAAAAGAATAAGAAGAAAGAAGTGTGAAATAATTGAGCAAAAAGAAAAATGATAAGAAAAAAGAAAGAAACTTATGGATATTGTTAATTAGCCTAATCATATTAGTAGTTTTATTAACTGGGTTAATGGTGTATGTAATGAATGATAAAGACAAAAAAGATGAAAACACATTAGCTTATACAGACCTAATTAAAGAAGTATCTTATGGAAACATTGAAAAAGTTGAAATGACAGTAGGAAGCACTACTCTAAAAGTAAAACAAAAAGGAGTAGAAGAAGAAAAGACAGCAATTGTGCCAAATACAGAAAGTTTCATGGGATTAATACAAGAAAAAGTAGCAGAAGGAAATCAAATTGAATTAATCCAAAAACCAAAAAGTGTATTAGCACAAATTCCAGCTTTCATCATATCATTTTTACCAACCTTAATTATGCTTGCTTTATTTATCATGATATTTAAAATGCAAGGATTAGGAGAAAAAGGAAAAGTATATGATGATACAG
>CANEEJ010000056.1 GCA_947426525.1 uncultured Clostridium sp.
CAGTCCGACATAATGTCGGACTGGGGACACATCTTAGATAATTAATTAAGTATTCTTCTAATTCATTTCGCATATTTTTTTCAATTTGACATACCTTTTATAAAAGATGTGTCCCCGATGCGACAAAAATGACGGAAAAGAACCGTCCCCAATGCGACAGGAGTGTGAGTTGATTTGTTATATCCTTTCTTAATTACTTTTACGCTTGTGTTTCTTTCTGAATTAGGTGATAAAACACAACTTTTAGTTTTATCTTTTTCTACTAAAAATAAGGCAAAAAATATTTTATTAGGAGTGGCAATTGGTACTTTTTTTAGTCATGGTTTTGCCATTTTGTTTGGTAGTAAAGTGGCTTGTTTTTCTAATGATAGTTTTCAGTTTTATTTGAAGATTTTTACTTATTCTTCTTTTGTTTTATTTGGCTTGCTTGGTTTTTTATCACAGAAATCTGCCTCTGACTCAAATTTGATTGGTAAAGGTGATAATCATTCTTCTCACAAGTCTAATCTTTTGCAGAAGTTTTCTGCTTTGAAATTGAATTGTGTTTTTATGGTTGCTCTTTGTATTTTGGTTGGTGAATTAGGAGATAAAACGTTTTTGGCTTCTCTAAGTCTTGGTTTGGAATATCCTTATGCTAAACTTCCTTTAATTTTGGGTTCTGTTTGTGGTATGGTTCTTAGTAATTTTCTTGCTATTTTTTGTGGTAAATTGATTGGAAGTCATTTAAAACAGGGCTTAATTGAATTTTTGTCTAATGTTATTTTTCTTATTTTTGGTTTGTTAGGCTTTGTCCATATTTTTTTCTAATTTTTTAACTTTTTTGATTTTTTGACTTGAATTCTCTTGACACTTGTGTTTTTTTGTGCTATTATATTTATTGTTATTTAACATATGGGTCAGTAGCTCAGTTGGATAGAGCACAGGCCTTCTAAGCCTGGGGTCCGGGGTTCGAATCCCTGCTGGCTCACCATAAATATAATAAAAAATCTCAAATTTACATTTGTATATTTGAGATTTTTTTATTTTTCATTTTAAATCTTTATTTTTTTGTTTTTTCATCCATATTAAATAAAATACTTCATATAGCAAAGCAATTGGAAAAATTGGAAAATCCGTACATCCTATAATTGCAAGTATCACTATTGTCCCCCAAAAAGCATCTAATCCATAAGAAGTTGAAGATATAAATGTAAATCCAAAAATGGAATTATATATGGTAAGAATGATAACTTAAACAATACTTCTAAAATTTTTGCTTTATTTAATTTCATAAATTTTTATTCTCCTATACAAATTATTTATATATTTAAAATATACTTTTCTTCATCTTTTTTAAATCCAAATTTCTCATACAATTTTATGGCGATTGGATTAATTGCATCTAATTCAATCTTTTTGCAATCTATTTCTTCTAAAAACTTTAAAACTTTTTCCATAAGAATCGTTTGTATTCCTTTATCCCTGTAATTTTCCTCAGTATATACACTTGTTATATATGCCTTTTTTCCATTTGTAAAAAAAGCAGAAGGTACCATTTGATGTAATACTATACCATTGCTAGCAACTGTTCTGTTATTAGTTTTATCAATTGCTACAAAAAAATGAATGGTTTTATTTAGTTCTTGTGTTAACACTTTTTTTATATTCTCTCTTACTTTTTCTTCCTCTTTTAATATCAGCCCTTCTGTATAGCAAGTATATTTATTTTGTTTTATTTTCAAGTCCACTAAACTATCGATATCATTTGCATCTGCTTTTTTATATATTAATTCCATTTTATCAAGTTCCCTTTCTTTATTTTCTCTTTGAGTTTTAGTATTCCATCTTGCTCTGTATTCCTAGTCCATCTCCTGTACATACCAATGTCTCCACTTTTTTCTTTTTTCTTTTTTCGATTGTATTTACTTTTAAATTCTCAATAAAACTCACTTTTTTCTCTTTATTTACAATTTGTTTTGATTCTTCTAACAGTTTGGTGGTTTCTTTTTTACGAAATAGTTCTTTTAGCCAAATTTTTATTTTCTCTAAAATTTTCATCTTCCTTCTCCTTCCTCTGCTATAATCTTACCAGAATCTTTTGACAAATCTATTTTTTCTTTCTCTTGTTCTGTAACTTCCCAAGGTCTAATTCCATTTGCTCTTTTTAAATCCTCCTCATAACATTCAAATTGTTTTGTAAATTCTGGTTGTGGTAATTCTTTCATTTTCCCTTCCTTCTTATCTGCAAAATAGAATTTTTTTCCTAATTCATCTGAATCTATATAAACAAATAATACAGCTTCTTTTTCTTCATCATTTTTATCATAAACTCTATTTACAACACATTTATTAAATCTAAGATTTGGGTGGTTTAATAATATACCACTTAATGCACTCATAGCTGAATTTTGACATCTGGCAAATTCTGGACAGGTTTTGGATAGTAATAAAAATTGTTTATGAATGTTTTCTTCTGGTTTATTAGCAAAGTATTCATCTAAAAACTTCGATTTTTCAATCAAATCTTTTATCGGAAATTGTCCTTTTTCATCTGTTAATCCAACACTTTTAAATAAATTTCTTAGACTTTGGTCATCTAAATTTAGAGTTGCATCCTCTAACTCTTTATCATTTTTATGTGTCTCATGATCGTTTTCTTCTCCATCTTTATCATTTTTTCTTATTTCTTCATAGCTTTTACAGAAATTGTTTGGTTTTCCGTTAAATCTATGATTTGTTAAATTCCAGGTTGGATCTAGAATAGTATTTCCTTTCTTGATTTCACCATTTGCAAATGGAAGCTCAATATTTTTTATTTTTAGAAAGGCATGTGTTTCACTTGCTACCATTTCACTTTCAATCCCTATTCTAGTTAGTATGTATTGTTCTACTTTAGCAATTCCATTACATACTCCATATCCAGAAGAAATAATTTTCCATAAAGCTCTGTTATCATATGGTTTAAATACTTCTGTATCAAAGTCAGGACTATAACTTATCTTGTTTCCTATGCAATTGTCAATAATCGCTAATTTTTGTGCATTTGAATATTCTGGTTTTAGGTTATCTAAAATAGAAGTAATCCATTCTTCTGCTTGTTTATATTCTCTACCTGTTGATACAGTTTCTACTACTTTATCCAATGTACTAATTGCTTGCAAGTTAGGGCAAATATCACATAATTTCATAAATTGATTTCTTTCTTCTTGCGTAAATTGTTCTGGATTTATTCTTATTAGATTGTCTAATCCCCTATATTTTTCTAAATCTTCTTCTAAATTAACATGGATTTTCTTTGCAAAATTTCCTGGCTCTATTTGAATAGCAGTTTTAAATTCTTCTGGAAAGTTTGTGGTATCAATACTTTGTTTTACTTCTTCATCTAAAGTTGCTAAGATTTCTCTTTTTTCATTTAATGATAGATTAATTTGTTCTAATTCTTTTATGAATTCTTTTTGTTTTTCTTGATCTAATCTACTTATAATTTGATAAGGATGTATATTACTTTCTTTACAAAATTCTTTATTGTTTACTAAAAATTCACTTAAGGATTTTATCTCTATCGAAGCTAAAATATCTATTTTTTCATATCTCGAAAATTCTTCTTCTTTTAACATTTTCAAACTATTTTTATCACTCAGTACGCAAACAATTCTTGCTTTTAAATAGTCTTCTATTGGATATATTTTTAGCAGTTTCATTTTTGTTTCTTCATCTGTTAATTTTTCAACTAATTCAGCAATTTGCCAAGTTTGTAATTGTAATTTATCAATAAATAGTTCTTCATCTTCTAATAATTTCTCTTTTTCGCTTTCACTCAAACTTCCTACAATACCTTTTATTTCATAATCAATTATTTCATGCCTTTCTATAAAGTCTTGGTCATATAATATTTGTTTTTTAGTATTGTCGCTTAAGTCTTGAATGATATCAAGTACTGAATAATGAGGAATTGTTTCTTTTTGATTGTTTTCATCAAGTAGCTTTAATACTATGTTTTCATCTGTAATACTTTTTATGACAAAAACTTCATATTGCTGATAAAAAGAATGTTCAAGTAATTTTAATTTTTCTTCATCTTTTAGAAATTCTTTTATTAATTCAAATATATCTTTAACATATAAATCGTATTGTTTTAAGATTTCTATATTAGTAAATATGCTTAATTTATCTTCGGTTTTCTCTAGTCTTTTCCTTAAATCTTTGGCATCCATTTCTTCACCTCTTTTGTGTGAAATTTGTTTTTTTCATTATGTTTATCATATCATACCTACTTATAATTTAAAAGAGTTATCTTAAAAATTATTTTCAATGCTAGGTTTAAAATATCAAAAGGAGCTAAGACTTATCGTTCTTAACTCCTTTTGTAATTGTTACTCTTCGAGAAGACTTTTTGCATATTGTTCTAATTGTTCCCTAATCTCCTCCTCTGTGGCACATTGATACCACAAATTTTTACCTAGCCAATAGGCAGGCCAAAAACTCTCTTCTGGTATGTTTAATTCCTGTCTTATTGTGTATTTCACATAATATTGTGCAGAATTATGCCAGTTCCGTAGTTCCTCGTCCTTCCAATATTTATCATTTGGCTCTCGTAAAAATTCTGGATGTTGATACCATATTTTTTCCTGATTTTCTTCTTTTGTTACGGCATTTTTCTTTTTGTCATATCTGGATTTAATTTCTCCCAGAATAACGGAAAGCACTATTATTGCTATAATCCATATTAAAACTGCCTTCCATGCTTCCATACTTTTGCTCCTTCCCGCCATTTGGCTTGGTGCTTCGTCTACATGTTTCTATATTTATATATTAACATAATTTTTTGTGCTTTCAAGTAAATTTTATAAAAGACTTATCAAAAAAACATTACCAGTTTTAATCACTGATAATGTTTTTCGTTACATTTTTTTAAAATCTTCTTCTGTTAAGTTTTTATAGTCGATGGTTTCTTGTTTCTTATGATTGTTATAATTTTTATATACATTTGATTTCCTATATTTTAAATAAGCACCAATGGCAATTACAATAATAGCAACTATTACATATAATAACCTAAAATTAGTTGTTGCATCTTTTAGCTTAAAGGACTTCTTAATCATAGCATAATCTGTATTCTCTAAGTCTGTTTCTGTATCTCCCATAAAAGTAACCATGTAAATGTATTTATTGGATGCTAAAATATATAAATCAATATAATTACCTTCACTAGAAAGAATTAATTCAACAGCTTTTTCTTTTCCTAATTTTGCTCTTTTTTCTGTTTTTACAACATCAGAATTTATTGATAATTTTCTTACTAAATCTTTTAAGTCGTCTTTATCAATATCCCAAACTGATTTCTTTATCTGCTTATTTTCTATGGCATAGATAATCATTCCTCGCTCTTCATTATTAGCATCTGTAAATACATACATATTTTGATAAGATATATTTCCATAATTGTCTGGTAAGTCAAATTCAAAAAGCTCATCTGAATAAGCTAGAACATTTGACATCCCCATACATACAATTAATACAATTAAAATCATACTTCCTATTATTTTACTTTTCATTTGTATCACCCCCATAAATAACTACTTTTATTATAGCATATTTTGTCGATTTTATCAAATTTCGCTTTTATTCTATTTGCTTTTACTGCATCTAAAATCACAAAAAAACTCAATGATGGGAGTTTGAGTTTTTATATTTTTTCATTTGTTTTTCTACTTTTTCTAACTCTAACTGGGATAATTCCTTGACCGAATAATAGTCGCCATGACTAATGCATGCTATGATTCGTTTTAGAAAAATCATATAGTTTTCCTCGCTTATCATATTTTTACATTCCTTTTTCTTTCTATTTTTTTATACTTTTAGAATATATTTGTTTTCATGTGTAATACTAATAGTGATACTTTCTTTTTATCCATAATATCATATTTAACTTGTAAATTCAAGTATTTTTTAAAAATTTAGTGTCATTAAGTTTCACGGCTGTTGCAGTATTAATGTGTTCAACATTTTAACCCATCTTGCTATACTAATATTAATACTTTGGATTGTATGGAGGTAGTAAATGAGTTCTATTTCAAAATCTGATATTGATAAAAGATTTCGGAAAAATTTTAAGAGACTTTCGTGTAAAAAACAAATTAACACAAGAACAACTATCTGAGAAATTAGGCATTTCTTTGAAATATATTTCCAGAATTGAAAATGGAAATAATGGTGTAAAAACACAAACTTTAATTAATTATATGAACATTTTAGGAATTACTCCTAACACTATCTATGCTTCTTTTATTACTAATGAAGAAGCTGCAAAAAATATAGAAATTTCAGAAAAAATCGTTTCTCTTTCTGAGGAGAAAAAAGATTTTATTAGTGCAATGATTGATTTGTTGCAAGATTTAAACTAATTTCAAATTGCAAAAATTGCCAAAAGGGACGGTCCTTTTTGGCAATTTTTTAGTTTTCTTTAAATGAAGCAGTTGCTTGTTGACATATTAACATAATTTTGTTATACTGTTTTCGTTACTTTTAGTATTTCGTAAAATTAGGAGGATGTAATTATGGCAAATGTAGAGGAATTACGAAACAAGTGTAAAGAAATTCATCAGCAACGGCGTGAAGAAGTAAAACTCATTCTCACAGACTGGCTGGAACTTTTCATTTCTGAAGGGCGTGTTTGGCGGGCAATAAATGGGAATAAAAAGTGTAAACCCATTCCCATTCATAACGACTTTCCTAGTAGTGACTACAGATTAGTCTCTACCTACGAAGAATACCAAAAGGGTTATGACTTTAAAGTACTTCACAAATTTTGTTGGCCTGATATACCAGAAAAAGAAATTTTCGAAATTATCGAAAGTTTAGGGTTTCTTATCTGCAAACTCGATTACCTTAGCTATACATTAGCTAATATGTGTCTTGTTGTTCCAGATTTTAAAAAAGGAGAACCTTTGACTTTTGCTCAAAAATGGGTAAAAAAGATAAATTATGCCTATTCGGTACATGTGAACGAAGAAAGAAATCTTGCCAGAAAGTACTATGAAGATTTTGTTTCACAGTTATGTGATGTTCCATCTAATCAAATTCAAATATGTGATGGATATGCATTATTTAAAGATTTTGAATTTAAACCAAAAGTATCTTTGAGATGTATCCGTTATATTAGGAGTCTAATGCATTACGACGGTATTAAAGAATATTACGAAAATGATGCATATAAAGGAGTTCGTGTATTTTATGATACACCATAGCCATAACATTGAATTATCCTAAGGAAAAAACACCGTGTGGATTTTTTTATCTACACGGTGTTTTTGGAAAATGAGACATAAAAGACCTGTCCCCCATGTCTCATTTTATTCTTTCCAAAAAGCTTTATAGGTTTCATAAGCTGAGTAAATGTCATATTTGCTAGTTACTTCATAAGGTGCGTGCATACATAATACTGGCACACCGCAATCTATTACGTCTGTTCCTTTGTTTGCTAAGATATAGGCAATGGTTCCACCACCACCAATGTCTACTTTTCCTAGTTCAGTTAATTGGTATTTTATATTGCTTTTTTCTAGAACGTTTCTTACCCAAGCTACATATTCTGCATTAGCGTCAGAGGCTCCTGATTTTCCTCTTGCTCCTGTGTATTTTACTAAAGCAATTCCTTTTCCTAAAAAGCCTGCATTGGTTTTGTCTGATACACTGCTATAAATTGGGTCAAATCCTGCATCTACGTCTGATGATAACATTTTTGAGAAACAGAATACTTTGTCTAGTAAGTTTGGTCTGTTAACTTGTAATTTGTTTAACATTTCAGAAACAAAGAAGTCAAACATATGAGATTCCATTCCTGTATTTCCCATGCTTCCAATTTCTTCTTTGTCAGATAAAATACAAACTGCTGTGTTTTTAACACTTTCTAATTCCATCATAGCAGCAAGTGATGTATAGGCACATACTCTATCATCTTGTCCATAGGCTGCTACCATACTTTCATCAAATCCTAAACTTCTTGCTCTAAATGCTGGTACTAACTCTAATTCTGAACTTGTGAAGTCAACTTCTGTAATGCCATATTTTTGGTTTAAAATATTTAATATATTTAATTTTACTTTTTCACTTACTTTTTCATCTTGGTATGGAATGCTTCCAATTAATAAATTTAAGTCTTCTCCTTCAATTCCATTTTTTAATTTTTTCTCCATTTGTTCTTGTGCTAAATGTGGTAATAAATCAGTAATAGTAAAGATTGGGTCATTTTCATCTTCTCCAATGTTAACTTCTATTTTCTCTCCATTTGTTTTTACAATTACACCATGAATACTTAATGGAATTGTCGTCCATTGATATTTTTTGATTCCTCCATAATAGTGCGTTTTGAAATAAGCAAATCCTGTATCTTCATATAGTGGATTTGGCTTTAAGTCTAATCTTGGTGAGTCCACATGAGAACCAATAATATGCATTCCCTTTTCAATACTTTCTTCTCCTATAATGGCTAAATACATACTCTTTTCACGATTTACAAAGTATACCTTATCACCTGGTTTTAATGTTTGGAACTCTATGATATCCCTATAACCATGACTATCTGCTAGCTTTCTTGCTTGTTTAATAAACTCTCTTTCTGTTTTTGCTACATTTAAAAAATCCATATAATTTTTTGACAATTTAAAAATCTCTTCTTTTTTTACTTCATCTACACAATTCCATCCAATTTCTTTTTGATTAAAAAGCTTTTCCTTTAGTTCTTCTCCCATTTTTATCCTTCCTTTCTTCTGGTTGCTCATGATTTTGGGGACGGAGGAAAAAATCATGGTCAGTTTAAAATATTCTATTCTAAATGTTATCGATTCAACCATGATTTTTTCCTCCGTCCCCAAAATCATGGCATTGTCATTCTATCATAACATTATTTATTTTTCCAGTTTTTTTATAATTTATTCCTAAATTTTGGTTATACTATTTTTAGGAGGTATAAAATGAATTCTTTATGGTTAGATTTTACAGAAGATGTGAAAAGATTTCCTTCTCTTTCTAGTAATTTAGAAACTGATGTGTGTATAATTGGTGCTGGGATTTTTGGTCTTTCTTGTGCTTATTATTTAAGTAAGTTGGGTTTTAAGGTAACGGTTCTGGAAAAGGATGATATTGGTGAAAAGGCTACTGGTCACACTACTGCTAAGATTACAAGCGGGCACAATTTATTCTATGACTATTTAGTTCATTCTTATGGAAAAAAGTTTGCTGCTGATTATTTGGAGGCAAATGAAAAGGCAATTGAAAATATAAAACACATTATTGATACAGAAAAAATAAAATGTGATTTTGAATATCAAAATAATTATGTGTATACAACTGATAAATCAGAATTAAAGTCTATTAAGAAAGAGGTAGCTAGTGTAGAGTCTCTTGGTTTTCCTTGTGAGTTTGTTACGAAAACAGGTCTACCTTTTAAAATTGAAGGTGCGATTTGTTTTAAAAATCAAGCTCAATTTCATCCTTTAAAATATTTATATGGTTTATGTGATTGTATTTCTTCTCGAAATGGAAAAATTTATACCAATTCAGTGGTCACAAATGTTGAAAAAGGTGCAGATGCTTCTTATCTTATTTCTACTCCTAGTGCTACTGTTAAAAGTAAATATGTAATTGTAGCAAGTCATTATCCTTTTATTAATTTTCCACGGTTTTTACTTTATTAAGATGTATCAATCCACATCTTATTTAATTGCTGTGGATACTAAAAAAACGCTTTTTAATGGGATGTATATTAATCCAAGTAGTCCTACTTTTTCTTACCGTACTGCTCGTTATAAAGGAAAGAATTTGTTATTAATTGGTGGCGGAGACCATAAAACAGGTCAACCTTCTTGTTATGAAGATACTTATGGTATTTTGGAACAAGAAGCAAAAAAGTTTTATCCAAATTGTGAAGTTCTATTTCGTTGGAATACTCGTGATTGTATTCCTTTAGATAAAATTCCTTATATTGGGCCATATTCTTCTACTATGTCAGATGTTTTTGTTGGTACTGGTTTTAAAAAATGGGGGATGACTTTATCGAATGTAGCTGCTAATATTATTACTGATGAAATTTGCAAAAAAGATAATAAATATGCTTATTTGTTTAAACCTTCTCGTTTGAAACCAATTAAAAATGGTGATGAGATGAAAAATATGTTGGTTCAGTCTGCGAATTCTTTGGTTCTGGATAAGTTTAAGTGTGCTAATATGGATTTTGATGAAATTCAAAATAATTCTGGTAGTATTGTTGAGATTGAAAATACTAAAGTTTTAATTTATAAAAGTCCGGAAGGAAAGATTTTTGCTGTTAAACCTATTTGTACTCATTTACGGTTGTTTGCTTTCTTGGAATGATGTCGATAAGACTTGGGATTGCCCTTGTCATGGTTCTCGTTTTGATTACCAAGGTAAAAATATTTACGACCCTGCTTTTAAAGATTTGGATACTTATTCTTTCGATAATGTATGATTTTTTATTTTTTTCTTGTTTTGTAGTGTTACAATTGATGTGAAACAAAAGAAATAAAAATTGAATAAGTGAT
>CANEEJ010000057.1 GCA_947426525.1 uncultured Clostridium sp.
GCTAAACTTATAGATTCATCCTTCGGATGAAAAAGATAAAACACTCCAATAGCACTACTTACTAACAATATTAATATAATTAATACAATTATAAAAACTTTCTTTTTCATAAGACATCACCTCTTAATATAATAATAACGTGCTCTTTTGAATTTGTCAGCCCTTTTTCCACAATTTATTATTCTATTGGATTAATACTAGCAATAATATAGTATCTCTGATCTGTTGGTCTTGTTTTTGCATTTATATAAGAACAAGTAGAGAGTTTCACTATATTGGTAGAGTTATTCATAGTATCTAAATTATATTCACTAGCTTTTTTATAATATTTCATTCTTTCATTAAATTCTAATTGCTTAATATTATTATTTTCTTTTTCTATACCAATAGAATAAACACTAAAAATAGTTCCTTCATAATTTATAGTTGGCGTATATATTTTTATTTTAAGATGAGAATAAAGAAAATCTTTATTCAAATATTTATCTAACATAGAAAACATACTTCCATTTTTCATATTATGACCATATATAATTGTTTCTTCATCTATAAATGGATTCTTGTTTGTTGTAAATATAGAACCACTTGAACTATAGCTTTTATTATAAGAATGTTTAAGATAAAATAGATTACTATTATCTTGTAGAATTGGATAATTAATTTTAGTATCTTCAATTTCTATCCATCCAATAATATCCTCATTGATAGATTGTAAATGATTCCAATCAATAGAAGATTCTTTTGTATTTGGATTTATTTCAATTACATTTTCAATTAATTCATTATTAGATTTTTCATTTTCTTTATACGAAAAATAATCTTTAATAATAAAATATGAAACTATAATAAAAACTACTAAAAAACTAATTATCGTACACTTAATTATTACATTTTTAATTTTACACATCAACTCCTTTCATTTTTTTATTTATCTAATAATTCACCTCCCTTAATATTCCTTTTTTTATTGCAATCAAAAAGATATACTGCAATATTTCGGCTTGTATATCTTTTTGATTTTCGTTAGCTAAGTTTAATTTATTTTCAATAACTATAGGATTCTCTCTATCAAAATATTTTAAAACTATAAAAGAGTATTTTAAATTATTAGTTTGTTTGTATTCTTCAAGTATGTTTGCAATTAACTTTTGCCATTTTCTAATTTTTAAAACTCTTTGCTCAAATCCTATATTCCTTATAACTTGATCTTCTAAAGAACTACTTTTATTTTTTATATATCTAGTATAATTTTGATTATATTCTTCATCTGATTTGTTGGATATTATAGTATTAATTTTTGTATTTAAGTAATTATAATTATATAAATAGAATTCAATTTTCTTACGTGTCTGAGCAAGCATCTTTTATTTTTCCTTCATATATACTTTTTTCTATGATATGACTCTTTATTATTAAAGAAAGTGGTTCTTTCAATGAATCAAACACTAAAGTATCTGTTTCTTTTCCATCATCAATAATTAATAAAAACTTATCATTACTTTTACATAAAACACATAAATATCCTTTGTATTCAAAAACATCTATAATATCAGATGCTTCTTTGTATGCAAATATTTCTTTTAGTTCATCTATCTCTAAATTTTCAAAATCCTTTATTGTTATATCTTGGCAATTTAGGATGGATAATAAGTTATTTATTATATCTAATGGATCCATATCCATAGAATACCAACATTTAATAGCAGTTTGCATTAAAATTTCCTCATCTGCCAAATTTTCAATTTTAACATTTTCATAATCTTGTGATATATCTAAAAGAATATCATACATATATAAAAATGGTAGAAGTTCTTTTGTTTCTTCATCTAAATTATAATATTTTGTTAATATATTTTTCATTTCAATTTACCTCCATAAAATTATTGTTGATTTGAATATAAACTATCAAAAAAACCAGGAGGATATTCTCTCTGGTCAAAATTTGATTTCAGTTTATTTGATTGATTATTTCTAAATTTATTGTAATTAACTTTTTCTTTTTCCATTTCATGTAATCTAGTAGTAACCCATATTTTAATAGCTGCATAATCACTCTCATATACTTTGCCATGTGCTTGTTTATATAAACTTAATTGTTCAAGAAGTTGATTCGCAGTTTGCTCTCCGTATGTATTAACTAAATCTTTATATTCAGTTTCTTTCATTGTAACTTGCTTAGCATATTCTTTTTTTTCTTCCTCTGGGCAGGATGCATGTGTGTGATTTTCATTATTATATTTTTTATTATTGTTATTATTATTATTTATGTTCGAATTTTCAATAACTTGTTCTTCATTTTTTTTATTACTTGTTGTTGCATCTTTTAAGGACTTGTTGTTGAAATTTTCGACTACTGAATTTTTATAGGGTTTCAGCAACTTTTTTTGTGTATCTGTATAACATTCTAAAATATTTTTCTCATTTAATTTATAATAAACTTTGCAAGGAATACCTTTCTTTTTAGTTTCAACTAAATTTAAGGATATTAATTTACTAAGAGCCATTCGTTGCTTATGTTCTGTTAATCCTGTGTTGTCCTCAATATTTTCTCTTGTAGAATAAAACCAATCTGTATCAGTTAATTCATTTCTTTGTTCCCAATAATTATATTCTGAACACAATTCTCCTAATAGAATTGCTGCATCAGTTCCAACAGCTTTTATTAAAATTTTATTTGTCATTATAAAACTACTGCTTGATAATAAACTGGCTAAAATCATTCTTACACCTCTTTTTCTCTTATATTTTCTATTTTTTCATCACTTTGTTTACCAATTAAAATAAGTGCATATAAAAAAAGACTTATATTAGCTCCTAATACAAGTCCAAGTATAAAACCTACAACAAACATAATATTTTCCTCCATTTCCAATAAAAAAAGACACTTACAAAAGCATCTAATTTTGATCAAGTGTAAATCGTTCTCTAAAACTTCAATAAGTAACACCCTACTTTGTTTTTATTGAGTTATTACTATTTATAGCCTTTAAGGTATTAACTTCAATAAGCAATCTCCTTCATCTTCTCCACCATGTCCCGCATCAATACATATTACTTTTTTATTGCTGTTTTTTACGATTAAAACAGCTGTCACAATTCCTATTAACACAATAGCTATTATTAAGATTTTTATTGATTTTTTCATATTATTTTTCTTCCTTCATTTTTGTTTGCATTTTCTTGGCAACATATAGAAATGGCGTATCTAAAAATGCTACCACAAATTTAATAACATATGTCACAATGCTTAAATTGATGATTACTTCCCACGAATAGACCCCTAAAAAAGCAAATACCGTAAATAATATACTATCTATCAATTGGCTTATCATGGTAGAACCATTATTTCTAAGCCATAGAAACTTATCTTCTGGAAATTTTTTTCTAATCCAGTCGTATAAATAAGTATCTAAGGTGTTACTTATAAAATAGGTTAATAAGCTTGCTATACATAGTCTTGGCATAAATTCAAATATGGTATGCATTGCTCCATCTACGAAATCTTGTGAGTTTGGTATAAATAATAAATCAATTTGTGTTAATATAGTAAACACTGACATTGAAAAAAATCCGATTCTAACTGCTTTTCTTGCTTCTTTTCCTCCATATATTTCGCTTAAAATATCAGTTGCTAAAAATATGGTACTATATACAACATTTCCCAATGTTATGGATAGGCCGAACATGTCAATACATTTTGTTACTTCTATGTTCGCAATTATGGTTGAGATAGCTACCCATACCAATAATCCTGTTTTTTTGAAAAATTTATAGGATAGTAAGATTGCTATAAAATTTACTAAAATGGTTACTATGAATAATATTTCGTTCATTTTTTGTTCTCCTAATTTTCTATAAATTTTCTTTTATACTTGGAAATAAATCATACACATCAAATCCAAGTTGTTCATCAAAATATTGTTTTAGCTTGTAAGTTTCTTTTACATGATATTGCGTATTTTCATGTGCTCCTCTTCTTAAAATTAAATCTATTAGTCTCTTATCAACTGTTAAAACTTTTCTTTTACACATTAAATCACATAAATTTATAATTTTTTCATAAATTGTATATTCATGCTTTTGGATAAACTCTGTTCGAAAAGGAATTTCTTTTGGAATTCCTCCTGCTGTACAGTATACGTCATTGTTTAAATAGGAATGTGTTAAACATATATTAGCATATTTATCATCATATCCTAATTCTTTTATATAGTTATAACCACGTATATCATGTTCTTTAAAATCTCCTTTTAATTTTCCAATATCATGTATATATCCTAATGTTCTGGCATATTCTACATCTAATCCTAAACTTTCTGCTATCTTTCCTGCTGTGTTTCCCACACAAATTGAATGGGGTACCCAATTAATATTAGGGTCTTCTTTTCTTCCTTCTTCTATCATTTCTAAAGCCTTTTGACTTGTTAATTCCATTATAATTCATACTCCTTTAATTCACAATTTTTTAGTCCTCGGTTCAAAAACTTTCCATCTTGTATTCCTTCAAAATATCCGCTAAATGCTTTTGAAACACCGCTATGAGCAACAATTAAAACACTTTTATATTCTTTTGTTTTTAATTCTTCTAAAAACGTGTATACTCTTTTAAAAAATTCTTGAATATTCTCACTTGTCCCATATTGAATTTTTGTATAGTAATTCCAATATTCTTCACGATTTGTTACTTCAATTGGTTGTCCACTTAAGTCTCCACAACTTCTTTCTTGTATTCTATCATCTAAAATTATCTTACTATTCTTATTAATTATCTCAGCTGTACGCTTTGCTCTTATTAATGGTGATGAAATAATAAGGTCAACTTCTATATTTTTGATTTTCTCTCTTAATTCTTCTGCTTGCTTTATACCACGTTCTGTTAAGTCTTCATCTTTTATATTGTATTGTTTTAATGCATTATGAGGTACTTCACCATGTCTTACTAAATATATTTTCATCTTCTTATTCTCCTAATTCTTTTATCTTTGTATAAATTTCATCCCAACTTTTGCATCGATAAATATTTTCATTTTCGATTCCTTGATTATATCCCCAATCATAGCATATCATTTTAGTAATTTGAGATAATTGTTTTAAATTTTGTGGAGAATCTTCTATCATAATGTCAATCTTTTTTTCTAGGATATGATTTGACTTATCTTCTTCTGAAAATATGATTTCATCATAAATAATGTTGTTCTTTTTAAGCCACTCTTTTACGGTTTTTCTCATTTTTTCTTTTAGTTCGCTACCTTCTCCAAATTGCTTTTCTGTTTTAGGACTGGCTAACCATCTAGCTGTTATAATATATAATTTGTGTCCTTCTTCTTTTAATTTTTTTATATTACTTGTAACTCCAGGAAGTGGCGGATTTTCTTTAGCATATTGAAATATGTGTTTAAACCAAAAGTCTAAATCGGTTTCTCTATCCCAATCAAATACATCATTAGAATAATAAGCGTCTGGATTTATTAATTTTCCTTTCTGGTTTTGCTTACAATATTTTAATCCTTCTTCAATAGTAAATTTTCTAATATCGGTTAGTACACCATCTATATCAATTCCTATGTTCATTTGTTTTCTCCTCCTTTTTTAATATTATTGATTATTCTATTTCTTCTTCATTCAATTTTTCCCATTCTAGCATTTTAGTTTCTATTTCTTCTTCTATTTTCTTTATTTTATCTTGCAACTCTTTTAATTTCATATAATCTGTTGCTAATTCTTCCTTTTGCATCTCTGCTTTTATTTCTTCTATCTGCTGTTCTTTTTGTTCAATCTCCGCTTCTATCTTTTTCATTTTATTCTGTCTTCTTGCCATTTCTTTATTCTTCAACCACTGATTATTCGTGTTTTTCTTTTTAATTTGCGTTGTATTTTCTTCGATTACTGGCTCTTGCTCTTTACTTTCTTTATATCTCATATATTCTTCATAATTGCCATTAAAATAAACTACACCTTCTGGTTCAAAAGCAAGAATAGAATCCGCTATTTTATTCACAAAATACCTATCATGAGAAACAAAAATTAAGCTCCCTTTATATCCTTGTAATATATTCTCTAAACTTTCTTTTCCTACGATGTCCATATGATTCGTTGGCTCGTCTAGCAATAACAGATTAGCTTCTTTTTTGAAAATCTTGCATAGTTGCAAGCGTACTTTTTCTCCTCCTGATAGAACTTTAATTTCTTTAAAAACATCTTCTCCAGAAAAAAGGAAAGCTCCCAATGCTTGCCTTACTTTCGTTGTTGTTAATGTTGGAAAATCTTTACTAAAATCATCAAAAATAGTGCTATTACTGTCCAAAGAATCCATCTGTTGGTCAAAATATTCTTTTTTTACATGATAGCCATATTCATATTCTCCACTCAACTGTGGAACATCACCCATCAAAGTTTTTAACAAGGTGGATTTTCCTTTTCCATTTTCTCCAATGATAGCAAGTTTTTGTCCTTTATATAATTCAAACGATACTTCTGCTAATGGTTTATCATATCCAATTTGCAGATTTTTAGCTGACACAACTAACTTTCCACTTTCAACTAGTATATTAAAATTCGTATGAAAAGTTTTTAGGTCATATTGATTCGGTTCTTCTAGGATATTCATTTGCTCAATCTTTTTTAATTTTGAAAGTGCCATTTTGGCTTTGGATGGTTTATAACGAAATCTGTCTGCAATTGCCTGCAATCTTTTGATTTCTTTTTGCTGATATTCGTAATCTTTTAATTGTCTTTCATAGTTTACTCTTTTTTGTTTTTCAAAAAAGGTATAATTTCCTGTATATTCTGTTATCGTAGCATATTCTATTTCATATACTTTGTTAACAATTTTGTCCAAAAACATTCTATCATGAGAAACAATCACAACTGCTTTTGGATAACTCTTTAAATAATTTTCTAGCCATTCGATTGTTGTGATATCTAAATGGTTGGTCGGCTCATCTAATAGCAAAATATCAGGTTTGCTTAATAATAGTTTTAAAAAAGCTATTTTTGTTTTTTGACCTCCTGAAAACTCATTTATTTTTTTGTTTTTATCTTCTTCCGTAAAGCCAAATTTTCGTATAGCTGTTTCATATTCTTTTTTATAAAGATATCCTCCTTGCCTTTCATATCTATCTAAATTTTCAGTATATTCTTTTATCAGCTTATCATCTGTTTTTGTTTGAAGTTGTTCTTGTATTTGATTGATTTTCTTTTCTAATGTGATAAGATTTTCATAACATTTTAAAATTTCTTGTATAAAAGTATTGTTTGAATTCTCGAATTCAATTTGTTTTAGGTGTCCAATTACTGGAGTTCCTTGTTTATAAATTCCAAATTTAGTTTCTCCAATTCCTTCTTCTATCATTTCATTGTCGAGAATCGATTTTAGTAGTGTGGTTTTTCCACTTCCATTTTTTCCGACAATTGCTATTTTATCTTTTTCTTTTATTTCAAAATTGATTTCTTCTAATATGGTTTCAGCTCCATAGGATATGGCTCCGTTTATGATTTTATAGTTCATTTTTATTTCATTCCTTTTTTGTATTTAATAATTATTTTATCATATAATTTATCCTTTTTCAATATTAGTAAATTTTTATTTATATACTGATTTATTCCAAGTTTTATGATATACTATCTTTATCGTTGGGACTTCCCCACCATGACCACTTTGGATTGTATCCATTAGTAGTATATCTTTGTACTACTAAAAATGCAATTCATAGGAGGTGGGAGTTATGGACATGTACATAGGTATTGGGTTTATCATTCTTTGTTTGGCAATTTTGGTATTTGTATGTCGGATTTGTTCGGCTATACGATTAAAATGACAAAAAAAGAGCTTGATGTAGCCCCTATCAAAAGCACATCAAGTCCCAACCAAATGGATTAGGCTTTGCCTAGTCCTTTTTTATACTTACATTATAGTATATTCTATTCTAATTGTCAATACTACCTTGTTCATAAAATATGAAAAGAAAGATTTTAAAGAACGCCTCTCAATTCCTGTTTATATTTCGATTAATTCATATTCTTTGCTTCCAACTCCTATTTCTTCTGCCACATCAATGGTATGCGTTCCATGTCTTGAATTGACTCTTTCTAAGAAATGTTCTTTTCCTTTATCTTCTGCATTTTTTACTAAGTCGATACATGCTTGGTCAATGGCTACTGGATCAAGTGATGCTAAAATTCCAATGTCTTTCATACATGGGTCTTCTGCTACTGCACAGCAGTCGCAATCTACTGACATGTTGCACATAATGTTGATAAAAGCCATATTACCTTTGAAGTATTCTACTACTGATTTTGCTGCATCCGCCATGGATTCTAAAAATTTATCTTGTTCTGGTAAGTTATCCCATAATTTAGTTTGGTCTTTTTCTTTTCCCGCTGTATGAATCCATGCTTTTCCTGCTGAGGAACTACATCCAATTGATAATTGTTTGATGGCTCCTCCATATCCCCCCATAGGATGTCCTTTAAAATGTGATATCACTAACATGGAATCATAATTCGCTATGTTTTTTCCAACGTAATTTTGTGCAATTACTTTTTCATTTTCTATTTTAAGTTCTAAGTCTTCTCCTTCTGCATCCATGATATCAACATCAAAGTATTTATTCCAACCATGGCTTTCAATTAATTTTTTATGTTTTTCTGTACTATTTCTTTGTCCTTCATATGCTGTATTGCATTCTACTATGGTTCCTTTTACTTTTTCGACCATTGGTTTCATAAATTCTGGTCTAAGATAGTTTTGGTTTCCTTGCTCTCCTGAATGTACTTTTACTGCTACTTTTCCCGGTAATTCTTTTTTTAGTGTTTCATATAGCTTTACTACATTTTCTGGTGTTATCTCCCTTGTAAAGTATACTTTTGCTTTTTCCATAAAAATCTCATCCTTTCTTATGTGCTTATCATATCATAAAAATGATGGATTTTCAATTGTTATTTTTTATTTTGTTGTAAATATTTATTCATATGTTTACTTATCGTTATTTTTATGATATAGTATCTTTATCGTTGGGACTTCCCCACCATGACTACTTTAAATTGTATCTATTAGCAGTATAAACTTATACTGTTAAGTATGCAATTTAAGAGGAGGTGGGAGTTGTGGACATGTACATAGGTATTGGGTTTATCATTCTTTGTTTGGCAATTTTAGTATTTGTATGTCGAATTCGTTCGGTTATACAATAAAAATGACAAAAAAAGAGCTTGATGTATGCCCTTCTAAAAGCACATCAAGTCCCCACGAAATGGATTAGGCTTTGCCTAGTCCTTTTATAGTTATATTATAGTATATTTAATTTTAATTGTCAATATGACCTATCTAATTCAATATGAAATGTGTATAAGTGTCAATGATGTGAAACAAAAATATATAAAAATTAATATATATAA
>CANEEJ010000058.1 GCA_947426525.1 uncultured Clostridium sp.
AAATCCTTCTGGAATGACTACTTCATTTTCATATTTATCGGTAATCGTTGTTGGACCATTTTCATCCAAAACATTTCCATTTATTTTTGCTTCCTCTACTTCTGAAAGAACTTGCATTTGCTCCGCCTGTAACCTATTATAAACTGTTTCCATATCATCTGCATTATATTTTCTTTCAATTTCTGCTATTTGTCTCTTTTGTTCACTAATTCTATTGGTTTGATTGGTATAAGCAAATAATAAAAACATCGTAGTAAACATCATAGATACTAGAACAAATAGAGTAACAGAGCCTTTTTCATCTTTTTTAATTTTTCCTTGTATTTCTTTCATACACTCTTCTCCTTATTCTATTTTCCGAATATAATCGTTTAATTTTCCTTCAATTACATAACCTAAATTTGTTTTAACTGCTCCAGTATCTCGATTTACTTGATCACGATTAGTAATCACTTCATTATTTTTAATTTCATCAATTACATTATCTAAAGTAGGATTTAAATATTTTTGTTTAGCAATCAAAACGGCAGCTTCAATTTGTTCTTCTAGCGCTGCTTTTTCCGCTAACTCTTTTGCAATATCAGCTTCTTTAATCGTGTTTTTTTCTCTTGTTATACTTGCCACACCTACTCCTGCTAATATTAGTAATATAGTAACTGTTACTACTAATGCAATTAGTGTAATTCCTTTTTGGTTAATATTTTTCTTCTTCATTTAACCTTCTCCTTTGTTTTTCTCTTCTTCTAAGGAGTGTCCCCTACTCCCCGTTATTCTATTTCTGAAAAGTATTCATGAATACGGTTGATTAGTTCTTGTTTGGTCTCTTCTATTGTCATTCCTTCTACTTGTGCTCCAGCAAGAGTTATGTGGCCTCCACCGCCTAGTTTTTCTAAGATGAGTTGCACATTAATATCTCCAATGGAACGTCCACTGATGCATACTTTTTCTCCTAAATGTCCAATGACAAAAGAGGCTGTTATTTCACTAATGGTTAATAGTTCATCTGCTGCTTTGGCACAAAGTACATTGACATCTTTTGCTTTTTCTTCACAAATAGATATTGCTATGGTGTCATTTACAATTTCTGCTTTTCCTACAATTTCTGCTATTTTATTAAAGTTTTCTAAATTGCTTTGGAACCATTTTTTTACACGAATAATGTCTACACCACATCTACGTAAATAAGCTGCTGCTTCAAATGTTCTTACTCCCGTTTTAAAAGTAAAGTTTTTGGTGTCCATCATAATTCCTGCATATAGGCTTTCTGCTTCAATTGTTTTTAATTCCACTTTCTTTTCAGCATACTGAATTAATTCAGTTACTAATTCTGCTGCTGAAGAAGCATACACTTCCTGGAATGTAAGAGTTGCTTTGTCTATAAAGTCTGCACTTCTTCTGTGATGGTCGATGATTACTATTTTCTTTGCCTTATCTACTAATTCTTCTGATTCTACATAGTTAATTTTATGGGTATCTACTACTACCAATAAAGTATCTTCATCAATATTTTCTAATGCCACTTCTTTATTAATCATAACATCTTCATATTCTACATCTTTTTCAATTGATTTTTTAAATGCTTGCAAAGAAGCTGTTTTGTTATCCATTACCATATAAGCATTTTTTTCTAATGTTTTAGCTAATCGGTAAATTCCTAAACTTGCTCCCACACAGTCCATATCTGGATTGGTATGACCCATTATCATAACTTTTTTAGATTCTTTGATAAGGTTCTCTAATGCTTGTGCTACAATTCTTGCTTTTACTTTTGTTCTTTTTTCTACTTCTTGTGCTCTTCCCCCAAAGAATTTATAAATCTCATTTTCTCGAATAACAGCCTGGTCTCCTCCACGTCCTAAAACAATATCCATAGCCGCTTGTGCAGATTTGTATTTTTCTTTATCAGTACTTCCTTCATTTGAAACTGCAATACTTAAAGTAAATTGCACTCTTTCCTTTAAATCAATTTCTTTTATTTTATCCAAAATACTAAATTTATCTTCTTTTACACTATCTAAATATCTTTGTTCAAAGAAATAAATATATCTATCTTTTTCAGTTTTAATTAAAACACCATTTGTTTTATCTGTCCATTCATAAATATATTTATCAATTTCGGCTATCATTTGTGGCTTTTCTTCACTTTCTAGCCTCTGCATAGTTTCTTCATAATTGTCTACCATGATAATTCCAACACAAGATTTAGAATCTTTATATTCTTTTTGCAATTTTATATTTTCTGTATCATCAATAAAGTATAGAATTACCATATACTCTTCTTTATTTTTCTTAGAAGGTACATATCTTCCCATTATACGATAAGTTTTTTTATCGATTTCCATTTGTCTTATGATGTCTTGTTTATTGTTTTCTTTTCTCTTTTTTATTTCATCTTTAATATCAAAACATAAGTCTTTTACATAGCTATTGATATCAATGTTGGCAAATTCAGAGGTAAATTTTGAACTTTTCCATACAACATTTCCATCTGTTTCTAATATGATAAGTGGAAATGGTGAATTGATTAAACTTGTTTTAGCTGCTGAATCTACTGTTAAAGTTAAGTCTTGCAGCGTTTCTGATATTTCACTTTTTCTTTTATTGTTTGTGTAATAACTATAAATAACAATTAAAGTAAATACACAGATAGATGGCACCATCATATTTATATTATTAACACTAATAAATACTAATAAAATAAATATGATAGCTAAATATATTTTTGTTCTTGATACGAGTGTATCTAAGATTTTTCGATTGCTTTTTTGCATAGATTTTCTCCTTCTATTTATTCTATTCTATTTTACTAGCAAATACTCTATTTGTCAAGAATTGCACTCGTAATTACCATTATCATTTTGTTAACTTTAGCAGGAACTTGTAGAAATGAATAGATACAAAAAATTGAGTTTCTAAACTTAAAATGTTTAAAACTCAACTTTAAATTTTTTTAATTATTGTAATTTTTCTATTTGCTTTTTTCGTCAATTTTGTTACTTTCTGAATATCTTCTTTATTCATTCCAAATTTCAAAAGTTCTCTTGCTGTTTCTAGAATTCCTTCTAGTTTTCCAAGTTTCCTCTGTTTTTCATATCCTTTTTCAATTACTTCAAGCATCATATCAATTTCCTCACTTTCTATTTTTTCTTCTGATAATTTTCCTTTTAATATTAGAGCAATTATTCTCTTTAATAAAAGTTTATTCGTTTCATCCTTCTCATTTTCTGCTATTCTTCCTAATGTCTGAAAAATCTCTTCTTCTTTTGTTAGTTTTTCTAATAACATCATTTTAGAATAAAAAAATTCGTCTGCTTCTAATTCATCATTTGTATAATCATTGACATCTACTATGTTGTATTCTCCAATATTCATATTTATTTGTTCTGGTATTTCAGTTTGACATTCTTGAATGCTCTTTTTCACATTCCATTTTCTAGTTCCTATATAAAGTACAATTGGTATTACCATTGGAATTTTATAATTTTTCTTTGTTAATTTTTTACCCTTTAGGGCTTCGTCTATAATTTCTATTTTATATTTTAATATTCATGCTGGCATATGATAATCAATAGTTTATCATGGGGCTGATTTACTTTCGTTTTTTCTAATTGATAGGATTCACCATCTTCTGCCACTCCTGATATAATTTTTTGTTTCATCCATTTTTTGCATTTTAAATAATCTTCGTAATTAAATTGGTTCATATATCACTACTCCCTTATTATAAATCATTTTAATTATCGTGCCAATATTTATCTTTAAGTAAAACAATAGTTAAACTTCCATTGGCACATTTTTTCTCTTGTTTTCTCTTTTTTCTTCTTAATTTGGAATTTTTAATCGATTTTAAAAATCTTAGAATAAATTCTAGTAATCAGATTAGATAACAAATTATATGCTTGGGAAAAATGGAATACAGATATTACCTATAAATGGAAGATAGAAAAAAAGATTTAGTAGTTTCAAACTATAGATATAGTAATTCAGATTCAGAACCAGATTATACAGCGTATACAGCTGATTTTGATACCTCAACTGGCTCATTATCTTCGCCACGCATTGTTTGTCCGTCATGGGCTAGATGGGCTGCTGAAGAAGTGGTTTATATTGAAGGAAAATTAAATGGATACTACAAATGTACCGTTGGTGCTGGTGGTATTGGAAAATACAACACTGCCTACTATGACATATATTCTATTGAGAAAAAACAAGTAGAAGATAGTGTGAAAAAGGGAACGAACAAATTAGGAATTGTAACATCTACTAACAAAAATGGTTTCAAAAGCAATCAACGAATTTCTGATGGATATTGGTATATATCGATTTCGCTACAATAATAGAAAAATCCTTCCTTGATATTTCTTATTTTATCATGGAAGGATTTGTTTGCATAAGTTTTTCGATAGTATCATTTTTAAAATTATATATTTCTTTTTAAACATTCACATATAAAGCTAGGCGAAAACCGATAGAATTACCGATGAGGGTGGTAGTCTGACTAACTCTATTAGAAGCTGGTCGGCCAGTTCCAGTATTTTTTTCCCAACTGCCGCCTCTCATTACCCTTGAAACAGAACCATCCGCCTCCATAGTCCACTCCCACACATTTCCTGCCATATCATAGACATTTTTTATTTTATAATTTTGATTTGTCCCTGTATTAATTGGAGAAGATGTTGAATAATGTCCTTTTCCTGTACTATCTTTTAAATAATTTTCATTGTTAAAAAATTTTAATGTTGTATCCCACTGCACTCCATACACTAATGTACTTGTTACCTTTCTTTTATACGGTTTATCATTGGTAAAGTTTTTTGCTAATTCTACTGCTCCTCCTGTTAATACTGTTATGGTATTTGAACTACTCCATGGTGCATTATATACAGGCTCATTCTTTTTTACTACTACTTTATTATTTTCTTTCCCAGCTTCATATCTCCCCATATAAAAGCCTTTGTTATTTGGGTTTGTTACACTTATATACATAGATGTATATAAATCTTTTTCTTCTTGACTTGCATTTTTATATGGTTCTGAGCAACCAGATAAATAAGATTGTTTACTTCCATTATAATACCCTTCTATTCGTACAAAAGCAGAAGAATTCTCTACTGGAATCCACACAAATTCGTTTCCTGTACTTTTATGAAATTCATCAATAGCATCTGTAATAACCAATCCATTATCTACTTTATCAATGGTACTTGATACTCCTACTGCAAATCATTCTGGGATTTTGGCTGTTTTTCCTGTTGAATCTGTATAAATTTGTGTTGCTGTATAAATATCTGAAAAGATTTCTGCTGTTCCTATATTGGTTATTATTATCTTCTTGGTTGTAGTTTCTCCATTACTTCCTTCTGCCGTTACTGTATAAACGCCATTTGTTGTAACTATGAAACTAGTAGTATTCGTATTATTTGCAGATGTTCCATCTGGCTTCGTTATTTTTGTTATTTTTTCTTCTTCTCCTATACTTGCTGTTATTGTAACTGTTATCTCTGTTCCTTCTGCTACTTGTTCTTCTGTACTTAAAGTATAATCTACTACTGGTTTTACTGCTTTTCTGGTTACTTTTCCATTTTCATCAATGATAAAAGTATATCCATCCAAATCAACTTCAATTGGAAATCCTCCATTTGTATCTCGTATTTCTCCTACATTAGGTATTTTTTTTAATTCTTCTTTTATCTTATCTGCTGTTAATTTTCCTTCATTATCAAAGCTTCCTGCCACTGCAATTTTTACTTGTTCTTCTGCATTTGCTTTTTTCGTTTCTGTTTTAGCAGTATTAGCCTTTGTTAATAATCCATTTTCTCCTGTTAAAGTCGCAATACTAATCCCTGCTAAGATTAGTAAAATAATAATGGTAATTACCAATGAAATTAATGTAATACCTTTGTTCTTTGTCATTTTCCTTTCCTCCATTTTCTTCTATTTTCTAGTAAAATTTTATCAATTGTAAAAGAATTATGTCTATATGTTTATAAGTGTAATATTTTTGTATTGTTAAGAATTCTCTGAAGTAAAATCGGACTAAAAAAACGGATTTTAAGAATTGCTAAGCGATGGCAATCGCAAAGCAATTCTAATAATCCGCATAATTATCTTCTACGGAAAGTTATGCCACTGGCATCACCTTTCCTAGAATATAAAAAATTGCCAAAAAGGTCCGTCCCTCTTGGCAATTCTCTTTATTTATTATTCTTGGTTTTCTTCTACCTCTGCTGTTTCTGTGTCTTCTTGTGGTTCTTCTTCTAGTATTTCATTTTCTGTACTAATATGAATATTTTGATATTTTTGCATACCGGTTCCTGCTGGGATTAACTTACCAATGATAACATTTTCTTTTAATCCAACTAAGTCATCTGTTTTGCCTTTAACAGCTGCTTCTGTAAGAACTCTTGTTGTTTCTTGGAAAGAAGCTGCTGATAGGAAGCTGTCTGTTGCAAGAGATGCCTTGGTAATACCAAGTAATACTCTCTTACCAGTTGCAGGACGTTTTCCTTCTGCAATTGCTTGATTATTTTTATCTTCGAATTCATACATATCCATTAAAGAACCTGGGAACATATCGGTATCAGCATTGTCTTCTACTCTAACTTTTTTAAGCATTTGTCTACCAATTACTTCGATATGTTTATCGTTGATGTCAACACCTTGGTTTCTATATACTTTTTGTACTTCTGAAATTAGGTATTCATATACTCCTTCTGGTCCTTTGATTTCTAAGATTTCAGCTGGGTTAATAGAACCTTCAATTAAAGCTTCTCCGGCTTCTACTAAGTCACCATCTTTTACTCTCATTTTTGAACCAAATGGAATGGTATAACTTCTTGAATCTTCTTTTGAAGTTACCACAACTTCTTTTTTCTTTTTCGTTTCTTTGATTTTTACTTTACCATCAATTTCTGTAATGATTGCTAATCCTTTTGGTTTTCTAGCTTCGAATAATTCCTCAACCCTAGGTAAACCTTGTGTAATATCGGCAACACCTGCAACACCACCAGAGTGAATGGTTCTCATGGTTAACTGTGTACCCGGCTCACCAATAGATTGTGCAGCAATAATACCAATTGCTTCTCCCATAGAAACTAAGTCTCTTCTTGCCAATCCCATACCATAACATTTTTGACATACACCATGTTTTGAACGACATCCTAATACAGAACGTACTTTTAATTTTTCAATTCCTGCATTTACAATTTGTTCTGCTATTTTTTCCGTAATCATCGTTTCTTTATCCACGATTAATTCTTTTGTTTCTGGATGAAGTACATCTTCTATTGGGAATCTTCCTACTAATCTTTCTTGCATTTTTTCGATGATTTGGTTTCCATCTTTAATGTCATAAACAAAAATACCATCTTGTGTTCCACAGTCTTCTTCTCTTACGATAATATCTTGTGAAACGTCTACTAATCTTCTGGTTAAGTATCCAGAGTCAGCTGTTCTAAGCGCTGTATCAGAAAGTCCTTTACGAGCTCCATGGGCAGAAATGAAGTATTCCAATGCGTCTAATCCTTCTGCAAAAGATGATTTGATTGGAATTTCAACAGCCTTACCTGTTGTACTTGCCATCAATCCACGGATACCTGCAATTTGTCTTAATTGGTTCATGTTACCACGGGCTCCTGATTTAACCATCATGTAGATTGGGTTTAATTCGTCAAAGTTTTCTTCCATTGCTGTACTTACTTCTTTTGTTGTATTTTCCCATACATTAATAACAGCATTGTATCTTTCTTCATCTGTAATTAAACCTCTTGCATATTGTTTTCTAATTGTTTCTACTTTGCTATCAGATTCTTTTAAAATATTCTTTTTCGCTGCTGGTACTTGTACGTCATCCATAGAGAAAGTAATTCCAGCTAATGTTGAATATTTAAATCCTAATGCTTTAATGTAGTCAATTACTTCTGCTGATTCAGATAGTCCATGTGTACTAATTACTCTTTCAATTATAGTTCCCATTGATTTTTTCATAACTGGGAAGTCTATCTCGTATTGGAATGGATCTTTTTCTCTGTCAATAAATCCTAAGTCTTGTGGAATTCCTTTGTTAAAGATAATTCTACCAACACTAGTTTCTATTTTTTGTGATTTGATTTCTCCATTGATTTCTTTTTCAATTCTAACGAAGATTTTAGCGTGAATTCCTACATCATGGTTTTCAAATGCCATAATTGCTTCATCTGGGTCTTTGAAGTATTTTCCTTCTCCTTTTTCTCCATCTAAAACCATGGTTAAGTAGTAAGCTCCTAAAATCATGTCTAGTCTAGGTACAGCAACTGGTTTACCATCTTGTGGTTTTAACAAGTTATTAGTTGATAACATTAAATATCTTGATTCTGCTTGTGCTTCTGGTGATAATGGTAAATGTACCGCCATTTGGTCACCGTCGAAGTCAGCGTTGAAAGCTTCACATACTAATGGGTGAAGTTTGATTGCTCTTCCTTCTACTAGTACTGGTTCAAAGCTTTGAATTCCTAGTCTATGTAGTGTCGGAGCACGGTTTAGCATAACGGGATGGTCTTTAATAACTTCTTCTAAAATTCCCCATACTTCTGGTCTTAGTCTTTCTACCATTCTTTTTGCATTTTTGATATTTTGTGCAATTCCTCTTCCTACTAATTCTCTCATAACAAATGGTTTGAATAATTCAACTGCCATTTCTTTTGGAAGTCCACATTGATAAATTTGTAGTTCTGGTCCTACTACGATAACAGAACGTCCTGAATAGTCAACACGTTTTCCAAGTAAGTTTTGACGGAAACGTCCTTGTTTACCTTTTAACATGTCTGATAAAGATTTTAAAGGTCTGTTTCCAGCTCCTGTTACTGGTCTTCCTCTTCTTCCGTTATCAATTAAGGCATCTACTGATTCTTGAAGCATTCTTTTTTCATTTCTTACAATGATTTCTGGTGCTCCTAATTCTAATAATCTTTTTAAACGGTTATTTCTGTTAATAACTCTTCTATATAAGTCATTTAAGTCAGATGTTGCAAATCTACCACCATCTAATTGTACCATTGGTCTTAATTCTGGTGGAATAACTG
>CANEEJ010000059.1 GCA_947426525.1 uncultured Clostridium sp.
CTTGGTCTTACAACAACAACACGAGAACCATCTTTCATTTCATTGATTTTATAACCATTGGTATCTGATAATTGTCCTGGGTTGTTATATTTATAAATATTTTGACATACTCTCTTTAGCTCGGCTTCTGTTCCAAAAGATAAGAATTCCAAACGAATTGACTTACCTTGGAAGAAAATCCAAATACTGTCACATGCTCTTGGTACTTTATGTTCTGATACTTGGTCTAAATAGTCACTATCAGATTGTGCTACTTGGCTTAAAAAGCTTTCTGGAAGACCAGATACACCACCAGATACACCATCTATGTTCATATCTCTTACTTCGTCAATACTGCTATATCCTTTGTAATGTTGATAAATTCTTTGTACTACTACCCCTAATTTATCAGCAAAACTTAAAACAATGTTTTCTTTTTCATAAATATCTTCTATTTCTTTGCTAGTTATAACATAAGAAGGTTTTGTTTCTCCTTCTACATATTTTAAAGTAGCTAAATTATACTTTTTAATTAATTCTGTTAATGCTTCATAGCCAAATTCCTTTTTATAACTATAAATTAATATGTCGAATTTATCTTGAGCTGTTAAAAGAGAAGGAATATCAAATGAAATGGCCTTTGATATATTGCTTTCTGTTACACCATATTCTTTTTCTAGCAAATCGAAAATTAATTCCTTGACGTATTTTTTATCATTTACATCACCATAGGTACAGCCTTTTAAAGCCTTTTTCAATTCATATTTCTTGTTTTTTCTTCTTTTTAATTCTTCTTCTGAAAGTCCAATATCATACAAGTTGATTTTTGTGATTTCATCTAGTCTTTTTTTCACAAACTCTATCATTTTTTCAATGGTATAGGTTTTATCGTCTACATCCACTTGTACTTCTACTTCTGCGTTTTGCTTTTTCTTAATGTTATGATAAATAACATAACCAGCAATACCTAACACTACTACTGTTAGTAGGATGTTCATTATGGTCATTTGGTTTTCCCTCCTTTGTCTATTTATCGTAAATCTTCTAATCGATATATGATATTGTCTACTGTTCTTTTTACTTCTGCTAAAAAGAACCCATTTCTATCATCTTCTCCTGTTGTTTTTCTAAGGCTTAAAAATAAGTCTGGTACTCTAGCTTCCTCACATGCCTCAAAAAATAGTGTATTATAAGGAATAGTTGATACTTTATTTTTTTCACCTAAATATCTTGAAATATTTTTGATGCTATATTTTGAAAATTTATCATATCTTCCTATTAATAATAATGTCTTTTTCGTGTTTAAAATTGGCTTTTCTTCTCTTAATTCCATAAATTGATTAATGCTTGTTAATCTTTGACTTAAATTTACTACAATTAAATTGGAATTGTTCATAATATTATCTGCAATATCATCTTGTACTTGTTTATCCAAATCTACAAATACCAAATCATAATAATTATTGGCTAAATTAATAATATCTGGATAATATCTTCTGATATCATTATATTCATTTTTATCGCCTTTAAAAGTTGGCAATATCTCTAGTCGGTCTTTAAATATAATCTTTGTATAATTGGTAATATGCTCTGGAGCCATTTTATTACTTTTCATCATTCTTGTTAGACCTGCAATTCCTTCTTGCATGGCAACATTCGTATTAGGTCCAAATAAACCTAAGTTCTTCTTTGCCTTCTTTTTCTGTTCCCAAAAACAGTTGTCTAAATTTTCATCTTGATAGCCTGTTGAAACAACTAATATTCTATAATTATGTTCAATTGCTAAATGCGTACAAATGGCTGCTAAAGATAATGTTTTACCAGTTTGTTCTGTTCCATTATTCCAAAAAGTTACAATTGACATTTTTATACTCCTTTTTCTATATACTTAATCGCTTTTCTTATGTTAGCTTCGCTTACTTCACTCAATATTTCTTCTGCCAAGTAAGCAAGTCCATCCTTATATTGAATGCTTAATTTTTTGAATTTTATTTTCGCTACTCTTTGATTTTCATAAATAACACTTAAATCTCCATTTTCGATTGGAAAGTAAATTCGGTATTCATTCCATATTACTTTATAGCCTAAAGAAAGGAAATTTAAGTAATCATCTTCTTCTTTTAGCATTTCTTTTGAAAATAAAATTTTTGTTAAATTCACTACTTTAGGTGCTCCTACTAAAACTTCTAACCCTTTTTTCAATGAGTAGTTATCAAATGATGTTACAAAATAATTTTTTTCAGATGTTTCTAATTCAAAGTTATGAAATCCTTGTGTATTATCTGTATCGACTAGAATGATATCATATTCCATTTCTTGGTCATCTGCTAATCCTAAATATCTTTTGATATCTTCTATATTAGAAAACCCTACTGCTATATCAATATCTTCAAAATCCGTCACATAACAAGTAGTAGGGTTTATAGCAGGCACTATATATCTTGCTTTTTGATTAATCGTTGCATCTACAACTAATACCTTACGTTTTAGTACCGTTAAGATTTTTGCTAAATATACAATTAAATCTGTTTTATCATAGGCTCCTATAAACCCTATCTTCTTCATGTGTACTTCTCTCCTTTTTCTTTTATTGTACGACACCAGCTAAAGAATCTAAGTAGTCTTTTCTTGCATTTTTAGAATTTGTTGTACTTTCTTGCATGCTGGCTTCTAAGTTGCTTTGTGCTTGTTCTCCTTGGTTGTTAATTGCACTATTAATATAGTTATTTCTTAATTCTACTCCATTGTTTTGGCTATATCTTTGAGCAATATCATTTTTTGCTTTTTCTAAGATATTCTCATCACTTCTTAGTAATGTTAATGTGCTTTCATTTAATGGATAAGTTGGTGTTGCAGCTTCTTGCATACCAGCTTCTGTATATTTTGTCACATAAATCTTAGACCCTTTAATTTGATAAGCTTCAATGATTGCACAACTCATATGTAAGATTTCATCTTCTGTTAAGTTAAGCCAAACTGTATCTTCTGAGTCAATTCCATTGATTTGTGGAATACTTACTTCTTTTTTGCTAACAACAATATAATCTTGTCCTGATGGCAACATAATTCTAACATCGATGTAATCTCCTGTTACTAAGTCCATTGGTAATATTAACATATTATATTCTTGTTTTCTTACGTCTTTTTGCACAATATTGTCACTTTTGCTTAGTAATTCTGTTGTAATTAAAGTGTTTTTCTTCATATTTACTTTTGCTACTAATGGCACACTATTTAATTCAATATATTCTTTATCATTACCTTTATTGATGTAGTAATTTTCTGTCTCTTCTTCCTTTTGTAGTTCATATTCTCTGTTATCTTTTCTTATATGTAGTTTTGGTGTGTTATTATCCATTTTTGTGTAAATTTCATTTCCTTCTTTGTCTTGTAATGCATAGTTTTCGATAACAGTAATATCACTAGTTGCATTACTTGGTACTAAGTTTTTATTAACTGGTTGTTTTTTTAGCATATCTGTTGTAATAACTTGTCCAGAACTAACATCTTGACTTAATACAAAAGCATTTACAGTTGCTTTTTTCTCTTCTTGTTCTTTTTTCGTTTTATTAATTAATTGCATGAATAATAATGCAATAATCACTCCACAGATTACTAACATTAATAACATACCTAGTATAAATGAATTTCTTGCTTTTCTTTGCATTGGATTTGTTGCCATGACAAATTCCTCCCTTTATTTTATTTTTTCTATATTTTTTTACAAAATATCCATCTATTTTATTTTAACGCAAATATAGTTCAAAATCAATGAATTTACTTTTTGTTACTAAAAGTTCATATTGCTGTAATATTTTTGTAATATTTAATTTGTTAACCTTCTTCTAGCAAAATTTTTCTAGAGCTTTTGCTACTCCTTCTTCTTTATTAGATGCTGTTATATAATCTGCAATTTCGGCTACTTCTGGCGTACTTCCTTCCATTACAATTCCTAGTCCTGCATGTTGTATCATTTTTTTATCATTTACATTGTCGCCAATTGCTATTACTTCCTCTTTTGGAATATTTAACTTCTCAATCAAATATTCTAAAGCTTCCCATTTGTCTACATTTTGTACTGTAATTTCGGTATAATAATATTCTACCGTAATTTCCTCTGTTCCTTGTTTTATGGTTTTTCTAGACATATGAGAAACATCTAAAACTTCTATGCCTTCTATTTTTCTTAGTTTTCTTATAATAGATTGGAAAACGGTTTGGTTTTCATCACAAATTGTCATTTTTAAAAATTTTTCTTCTTTTTTGTTTTTTACATATTCATACATATCATTGATTATACTAATCTTAGTTTGCTTACTTTCTTCTTTTTTCAAATTTTCTTTTTGATAATATAAAACATTATATTTTAATGCTGTTGCTAAAATCGTTTGATCTGTATAAACATTGTAAGAAATGCTGTTTTCTTCGCATATTTTAATAATTTCCAATACTTTTTGTTTTGGCAAGAATTTATCATATATAATTTCATCTTTTTGGATATCATAAATAAGAGCACCATTTCCTGCTATAAAATATTTTTCACTTCCAATTTCTTTGGCTATGGTTTTTATTGAATCAATCGGTCTTCCTGACGCAATAATTACTTCTGTTCCTTTTTGTATGGTTTCTCCAATTACTTTTTTTGTATTTTCTGTTACCATTCCATAAGGATTTAACATGGTTCCATCTAAATCTACAGCTACTAATTTATACATTTTATTTTTCACTCCTCGTTTCTTTCGTTTTTTATTATAACTTTATTTTTTTGATTTTTCAAGAAATAATTTTGGAAAAAATTGCTTGTTTATTTTCATTCTTTTCTGCACATTCTAGTATTAGAAAAAGCAAAGGTTTTTTCTATATGTAATATTACAGGAGGTGAAAAAACAATGGCAAACAATTCAAACAGAAAATTAGTTCCAGAAGCTATGTCTGCTTTAGACAAATTCAAATATGAAGTAGCTAGTGAAGTTGGTGTTAACTTAAAAGATGGATACAACGGAGATATATCAGCTAAAGATGCTGGTAAAATCGGTGGTAACATGGTTAGAAAAATGATTCAACAAGCTGAACAACAAATGAAATAGTTTTATTTCAAATAGTGCTTATTGGTAGGAAGTTAAATTTTGTTTTTATTTATTTTGTTTTAAAAATACATAAAGGCAGGATTTGATTTCCTGCCTTTCTTTTGTTTTATGCTTCTGGTTCTACTAAACCATAATTTTTTCCATCTTTTAATTTATGGATTGCATTTACTTTTCCTGTTTCTACATTAATGAATACTAAGAAATTATGAGTTGGTTTTTCTTTTAATTTTAAAACAGCATCTTCTGGTAGCATTGGTTTGATTTCATAGTATGATGTTTTTACAATTTCATCTGCTATTTCAGCTACTGGATTCATTACTGTTTCCATTGTTTTTAATGATGCATCTTTCATCATTTTTTCTCTTTTGGTTTTTGCTTTTCTAATTTGTCCTTCTAAGATGTCGATGTCTTTGTCAATTGATGCATACATGTCTTTGTCTTCTGTTACTGCTCTGTATTTTTCCCCATTAGCAGTTACATAGATTTCTGCAATTTGCTCATTTTTTTCTGTTTTTAAAGTAACTTCAGCTTCTGCTTCTTCAAAATATTTATCGATTCTTTCCATTTTTCTTTCTACATAATCATTGATTGCTTCTGTTATCTTTAGTTCCTTTCCTGTTATTTTTATTTTCATAAAAATCGCTCCCTTCTTCTTTTATAGTTTCATTATATACATTAATTTTTTTCTTGTCAACACCTAGTTTTTCATATTTTGAAGCTATTGTCACACTAGCTAATATTAGTACAATAATAATTAAGATTTTATCAATGGACAAAGAATTATGCCTATAAGTTATTATTCAGTTTCATTATTAAATAAAAATTGTGTAAATTCATCTTTTTAGATTTATTTACACAATTTTAAAATAACTCCTCTAATTTATAATCTTTCTCTAATTTCTCATTAAAATACAATTTCGTTACCAACTTAAATTCTTCTAAGGCTTCTTCTTTTAAATGAAATGAATATAATTTCTTAGCAGGCGCTGTTACTGTATACTTGATTGCATTTAATGTACTTTCACTAATTCCTATGCTACTAGTATCTTGTTTTCCACAAACCTTACACTTTACTCCATTATCTTTTATACTAAAATAAGTAATGTGTTCTTTTTCTTTACAGCCTATGCATTCTATCACTTGTGGAGTAAATCCCAAAATACATAACAAACGCAATTTAAACACTCCTAATACCAAATCTAAATTTTTATCTGTTTCCGATATGGTATAAAGGGTATTTAATAATAACTGTAAAATTTTATAACAATTTTGATTTTCATGTGTTACATCTTGTACAATTTTATTAATATGTACCGCATATTTCAACTTGTCTAAATCAATTCTAAGATTATAAAATACTTCAATTGGTTCCACTGAATTAATATGGTAAGTTCCGTGTCCCTTTAAACATTAAATATTCTCCAAAGCAAAACATTTGCGTGCCAGCCAAGAGAGCACTTTTAGGTCTTCTGGCTCCCTTAGCAACACACGAAATTTTACCGTACATTGGGCGTTAGTACTGTTAGCATTTTATCAAAATCTCCCATATTACTTTCTGCCAATACAATTCCATTTATTTTTACATTTGCCATTTTTACTATCCTTTTTACTCCAATTATTTGTCTTTTGAAGAAATATCTTCCCATTCTTCTTTTGAGACACTTAAAGGGTGTCCCTCAATCCCTTTTTCAATTTCTTCAATTTGTTTTAATTCCATAAACATATTAATGTCTCCTGTATTTTTAAAGGCTTCCCATGCAATTTTTTTAATCATAAGCTTCACTTCCTCAATCTTTTTTAAAGTTTTACCTTTAATCTTATCTTTTGCTTTTTTTCTTTTTTTATACATTTTTTTGGTCAACGGTTAAACTGGACTTACCACACTATGACCATTCTTTTTATTTTAATTTGAACTTATTTACAATTGAATCGTTTGATTGCCAGTCTTCTTTAACCTTTACCCAAGTTTTCAAATTGACCTTTACACCAAAATTTTCTTCCATATCAATTCTAGCAGCTCTTCCAATTCGTTTTAACATTTCTCCATTTTTTCCGTATAATAATCCCTTTATGTGACTCCCTTAAACAATAGATGGTAGCTTCTATATCATAGATTTCCTCTTTTTGTTTATTTTTTCTTTCTTTCATTTTTTCTACTTCTACGAAAATCCCATGTGGTACTTCATCTTGTAATAATTTTAATGCTTTTTCACGAATTGTTTCTTCTGCTAATTGTCTTAATGTTTGGTCAGTATACTCCTCTATATCATAATATGCAGGACCAGGTTTTAGGTTCTTCTCAATTTCGTCTAAGATAATCTCTTTATATTTGGTATTAGTCGCCGAAATTGGTATTACTGCTTCAAAATCATATTCTTTGCTATAGATATCAATTAAATTCAAAAGTGTTTCTCTTTTTACTAAATCAATTTTATTAATAATTAAAATTGTCTTTCTTTTGGCCTCTTTTATTTTTTCTAAAATAATACTGTCGCCTCTTCCAATATCTATACTTGTTGCTTCAATTAAAAACAAAATCACATCACTATCTGGTATACTTGAAAAAGACGTTTCTACCATTGTTTCATTTAACTTCGTTTTTGGTTTATGAATTCCTGGCGTATCTGTAAAAATTATTTGACTATTTTTACGATTTACAATCCCTTTTATTGCTGTTCTAGTTGTTTGTACTTTATTGGCAATTGCTGCTACCTTTTCGCCAACTAACTGGTTTAACAACGTTGACTTTCCTACATTGGTTCTTCCTATTAAAGTTACAAATCCTGATTTAAATTCTATTTTATCTTTTTCCATTTTTTCTCCTCTTCTCTATTATACACTATTTTTTTGCTAAATTTGTAGAATTTAAAAACTTTTTTATTTTATTTTTTAATCGCATTTTAAAACTCGCATATAATACTTGTATTATTACACGAGTTTATTGATTTTTTCAAATTCTATCTTAATTTTGAGACAGTAAAGACCTGTCCCCACTGTCTCACGCATAAGCTTGACGTTTCTTGAAGCTAAGTAAGTTGGTAATTTCGTTTTCGGTATTTTTAGCTTTTTTGGTTTTTCTTGCTCTTTCTTGTTCTAGTTCACGTTTTTGTTTTTCTGCCATAGATTGACAAATTGCTTTTTGATAAGTGAAGTGTGTGTCTTGTGCTATTTTGCTCCAATTGTATTGGTTTCTTACTTTATTTTTTGCTTTTTTGGTTACTTCACTGCAAAGTTTTTGGTCATATAGTAGTTCTAAAATGGAATCTGCTAATGAGTTTGCATTTCCGCAGTAAGCTTTCATTCCATTTACTCTATGTTCTACAATTTCATTTAATCCTCCAATGTCTGATACAACTACTGGATTTTCAGATAACATTGCTTCTAGTGCTACAATTCCAAATGGTTCATAGGTACTTGGAAATACTGATATGTCAGCTGCTTTATACATTCTTTGCACATCTTTTCCTCCCATGTATCCTGCAAAATATACTTTGTTTCCAATTCCCATTGCATTTACTTGTTGTCTTAATTCATCTAACATGCCACCTTTTCCACAAATAACTAGTTTGGCATCATGATATCCTTCTAATATTTTTGGCATAGCTGAAATTAGGTGTTGTATTCCCTTTTCATATACAAGTCTTCCCATAAATAAAATGATTTTTTCATTATCCATGGCATATCTTCTTCTAAAATTATAGTCTCTTTCTATTCCATTAAATAAATTCATGTTAACACCATTTGGTACTACATTGATTTTTTCATATGGTAGCCCAAATAGTCTTTGCAATTCATTTTTCATATAGTTACTATTAACAATTACTTCTGCTGATTCGTATGTTAACATCCATTCTGTATCATTAAT
>CANEEJ010000060.1 GCA_947426525.1 uncultured Clostridium sp.
AAGGCTTTAGAATTAGCATTAAAGGAGGTAAAAAAGATATGACAGAAATTAATAATACTACCCCAATGGAAAAACTAACACCTGGTGGTGATATTTATACTTCTGGAAATGCAAGAGAATTTAAAACTGGTGACTGGAGAAGTATTCGTCCTGTTTTCTTAAGCGAAAAATGTAAACAATGTGGACTTTGTTTCCCTGTTTGTCCAGAAGACGCCATTCCAGTAAATAAAGATGCTTTAAGAGAAAATTTTAATTATGATTATTGCAAAGGATGCGGTGTATGTGCTAAAGTATGCCCATTTGGAGCAATTGAAATGAAGGAGGAGGGATAAAATGAGTATAAGAGAAAGATTAAGTGGTAATGAAGCAGCAGCAACAGCCATGAAACAAATTAATCCAGACGTGGTTGCCGCTTTTCCTATTACCCCTTCTACAGAAATCCCTCAATATTTTTCAACTTTTGTAGCAAATGGAACCGTTGATACCGAGTTTGTTGCAGTTGAAAGTGAACACAGTGCTATGTCTGCTTGTATTGGAGCAGAAGCTGCAGGGGCAAGAGCTATGACAGCTACTTCAGCAAATGGTTTGTCTTTAATGTGGGAAATGATTTACATTGCTTCTAGCTTACGATTACCAATCGTTTTATCTTTAGTAAACAGAGCTGTATCAGGACCTTTAAACATTCACTGTGACCATTCAGATGCTATGGGAGTACGTGATAGCGGTTGGATTATGCTATTTTCAGAAAACAACCAAGAAGCTTATGATAATACTTTAATGGCTCACAGAATTGCAGAACACAAAGATGTTTTATTACCTTTAATGGTATGTCAAGATGGCTTTATTACTTCCCATGCTATTGAAAATATTGAATTAGTAGAAGATGATAAAGTAAAAGAATTTGTAGGAGAATACAAACCTGAACATTATTTATTAAATAAAGAAGAACCAATCGCTGTTGGGCCATTAGACTTACAAGCTTATTTATTTGAACACAAAGCACAGCAAGCAGAAGCTATGAAAAACGCAAAACAGGTTATTTTAGACGTTTCTAAGGATTTTGAAAACATGACAGGAAGAGCTTATGGTTTATTTGAAGAATATCAATTAGAAGATGCCGATGTTGCTATCGTTTGTATGAATTCAACTGCTGGAACAACTAAATTCGTAGTTGATAATCTAAGAAAAAAAGGTATTAAAGCAGGACTTTTAAAAATCCGTGTTTATCGACCATTCCCTGTCGAAGAAATAGCAAAAGCTCTTTCTCATGTAAAAGCAATTGCTATTTTAGATAAAGCAGATTCTTTAAATGCTGCAGGTGGAGCTTTATTCCAAGATGTTACATCAGCTATGTATGTAAATAACGTTCATGTACCAGCTGTAAATTACATCTATGGTATTGGTGGTAGAGACACAAAAGCTGATGATATCGAATCTGTATACAATGATTTATTAGAAATTATAAAAACCAATAAAATAGAAAATCCTTATCGTTATTTAGGATTAAGAAAGGAGGCAAAATAATGGCATACAATGTAAAAGAAGTTGTTAGCAATAAACCTTCTAGATTTACAGCAGGTCATAGAATGTGTGCGGGTTGTGGTGCACCACCAATCGCTAGACATATTATGAGAGCTTTAAAACCTGAAGACCATGCTGTTGTTGCAGGTGCAACTGGATGTATGGAGGTTTCTACCTTTATTTACCCTTATACTGCTTGGACCGATTCTTTTATCCATACAGCCTTTGAATGTGCTGGAGCAACCTTAGCTGGAGCAGAAGCTGCTTATCAATCTATGAAAAAACAAGGTAAATTACCAGCTGAAGGTGAAACTAAATTCATCGCTTTTGGTGGAGATGGTGGAACTTATGACATTGGTTTACAAAGTTTATCTGGAGCTATGGAACGTGGTCATGATATGGTATATGTATGTTATGATAATGGTGCTTACATGAATACTGGTATTCAACGTTCATCTGCTACTCCAAAATTTGCTGATACTACAACATCACCAGCAGGAAAAGTTATTCCAGGTAAAATGCAATCTAGAAAAGACTTAGCAAAAATCATGGTAGGACATCATATTCCATATGTTGCACAAACATTAGGATATATGAACTTTAAAGATTTATATGAAAAAGCAGAAAAAGCAATCTATACCGAAGGACCTGCCTTCTTAAATGTAATGGCTCCTTGTCCTAGAGGTTGGGGATATCCAACAGACCAATTGATGCAAATTAACAAATTAGCTGTTGAAACTTGCTACTGGCCATTATACGAAGTAATCGATGGAAAATACAAAATTACTTATAAACCTGCAAAAAAATTACCAATTGAAGAATTCTTGAAACCACAAAAAAGATTTAAACATATGTTTAAACCTGGTAATGAATGGATGATTGAAGAATTCCAAAAAGAAGTGGACGCAAGATGGCAAGAACTTTTAGATTTAGAAGAAATTACAAACAGGGAATAGGGGACGCCCCTTCAAATCCCTGTTTTAGGGATTGGGGGGACACTCCTTCAATCCCTGTTTTATTTTACTAATTCTATTTTTCCCTATTCCTAATAATTTTGCAATTTCCTTCTCATTGCAAAAATATTCTTTTTTTATTTCTTTCATTATTTTTATAATTAAATAGTTATTTTTCTTGATTTCATCTTTCCTAATTCCGATTTCTTCACAATAATTATCTATAAATTTTTCGATATTTTCAGCGTTTACTTGAATTTTTTCAATATCAAATATATCTCCTTCTTCTTTTAAATTTTTATGAATAAATTCAAATGTTTCTTTATACTCTTTTGTATGGAACAATAATTCTATACATTTCCCATCTATTTCTCCCTTTTTATATTGACAATACGAAGAATATTCATATTCTTCCATTTTGCTTACTAACTTAGCTTTTACTGGATTTTTATGAATATAAACAATTGCATTATACAGATGCTTTTCATCTTTTATTTGTTGTGTATAGTATCGATTTCTAAATACATATCCTACTCTCTCTTCTTCCTTATTATAGAAAATCCCATAGGCTGTATTAATCCTTAACATTGCTTTTGAAAGTATTTTATAATTTTTTGTATAAATCAAAAGATGAGCATGATTATCCATAATACAATAACCTAAAAGATTTAAATTCTCATATTCTTCAAGTATTTTCTTTACTAATTTAATATATTTATTCTTATATTTTGTTTCTTTAAAGATTTCTTCCTTATTAATTCCTTGTGTAATTACATGAATGTAAGATGAAATCATATCACTCCTTGCTATTCTAGGCATTATACCTCCTTATTTCAAATTTATTTGGATTTTATTTTTAGATTTTAAGTTTTTAATTAAAATTTATTCGAATAAAAATTAGATTTTTAATATACCGATTATACTATCAAATTATTTTTCCGTCAAGTATTTTACATAAATTTTACACTTTTATCTTCCAACAAATTGAAGAGGGCTGTCCCCTAATCCCTCAAAGAGGGATTTTGAAGGGCGTCCCCTTAATCCCTCTGCTTTCTTGTTGGAATTAAAAACAAAGCTCCTACTATGATTGGTAAATAAAATGTATAAATCCTCCAGAATAAAATTGACATATTAATGGTTCCTTGTTGGAAGATAGAATTAAATAATAAATAAAATCCCCCTTCTGCTCCTAGTCCAGAACCTGGTGTTGGAACAAATGTCATGATTAGCAACAAAAATGCTTGTGTTGGTATGATTTGCCAAAAAGTTATTCCACTGTTTCCAAAGGCACGATATACCATATAGGTAATAGAATAGTAAGCAAAACTTTGAATTACTGCTGTTATAAACATTTTGACTACCATCTTTTTTTCTGATTTCATAAATAAAAATTGCTCTCTAAAATTATCAATACTTTTATCTAATTTTTCTATGGTACCTTCTGGATGTTTGAATATATGAATTTTTCCCAATAATTTGATAATTGGTGTTGTAAAAAAGGTTATCATTTTCTTTTTTATTCCTGCTAAAATAACAAGTATTATCGCTAAAATATTAACAGCAAATCCTACTATAGCAATCCATACATAATTTTGCATTAGATTAGCAAAAAATGAAAACTCAAATAAAACTACTATAATAGTAGATACTACTAATGCAGTTTGCGTAATAATAAATTTCATTGCCATGGCAGATAAAGAGTCACTTACTCTTTTTCCTGTTTTCGTTAATTCATAGGCTTGCATTGGCTGTCCACCAGTAGAAAATGGTGTAATGTTATTAAATAACTGTCCCAACATAGACACCTTAAATGAATTGGTAAATCGTTGAGTAGGATACATTCTCTTAATTGGTGTATGTAAGTTACTAGCTTCACAAATCCAATGTATGATTAGGCAAACCAGTCCTAACATAACCCATTTATAATCTACTTGATGTAATAATTCTTTAATATTATCCATTCCATCTACTTTTACCATATAAATGAATAACCCTACAAATATTATTAAGATTAAGATAAAATTAAACGCTATCACTTTTTTATTGGCTGGCTTTACTTCTTGTTGTAGTTCTTCTATCTCCTTTTTGGCTTCTTGCTCTTCTTTAAAATTCTCTAACATTTTGATACTCCTTACATTTCTATTATAACATAAAAATTAAAGATAATTTGTCAAATTCTCTCTTTTTAAGATTTTATTAAAAAAAAATAGAAAAAGTATTAATTTACTTTTTCTATCTTTATCCTATTTTATTCTTCAACTGGTGCTTCAACTGGGCAAACTCCTGCACAAGTACCACAGCTAATGCATGCTGATTGATCGATTACAAATCTTTCGTCTCCTTGAGAGATGCATCCTACTGGACAATCTGCTGCACATGCTCCACAAGAAATACATTTATCAGTAATTTTATATGCCATTTTTTTCACCTCCTACAATCCCTAACAAACCAGAATTATGATACCATTAAGAGCTGTCCCCTTAATCCCTTTTTTCTAGTTCTTCTAATTCTTTTTTGTGTTCTATTTCTTCTTGGTCTATTTTTTCTTCTACTGCTTCTTTAATTACTTTTACATCTTTAGCATCATATCTTTTATAAAAATAGCCATCTCCTTCGTTGTCTTTAATTTTTACTCTTATTCTTTCTTTTAGTGTTTCAATAGCTTCTACTTCCCCTTCGCCATCTTCGGTTTTTACAATGGCTCCTATGCTAGGAATTCTTTGTAGTTTTTCTTCATAGACATCACTTTCGTATTTTAGACAACACATTAGTCTTCCACAGTTTCCTGATATTTTAGATGGATTTAGTGACATGTTTTGTTCTTTTGCCATTTTGATAGATACGGTTTCAAAGTCACTTAGGAAAGAACAACAGCAAAGTTCTCTTCCACATACTCCATTTCCACCGATTCTTTTTACTTCGTCTCTTACTCCTATTTGTCTTAGTTCTATACGTGTTTTATAAATGGCTGCTAAGTCTTTTACTAGTTCCCTAAAGTCGATTCTTCCATCTGCTGTGAAGTAAAATAAAATTTTGCTATTATCAAATTTATATTCTACATCTGTTAATGTCATGTCTAATTTGTGTTCTTTTATTTTCTTTAAACAAACGTCAAATGCTTCTTTTTCTTTTTTTCTACATTCTTCATAATGTTTATGGTCTTTGTAATTAGCTAATCTTATTACTTTTTTTAAAGGGGTTACAATTTTATCATCTTCTACCCAACGATTTGGTATCATGACCTCTCCATATTCTTCTCCTTGCGCTGTTTCAACGATAACTTTGTCGCCCTTTCGCACTCTTAAACTTTTTGGATTGAAGAAATAGATTTTTCCTAATTTCTTAAATCTTACTCCTATTATATTCTTCAATTAAGTTCCTCCCACATGTTAAATATTAAATTATCTATACACATATCATAATTTCCATTTTGTTTCAACCTTTTTTTTGTGTTTTCCACAATTTTTATGCAATTTGTGTACAAATAATTGGTTTTTGCCTGTTTTAATAATAATATATTGATATATTCTAATAATTCGAAAATTTCTTCTTTTGCTTTATAGAGTGGTTCTGCTAATTGTATTAAGTCTATTAAATCTTTTGTCTTTAAACCTTCTATCATGATTTCTATTTTTTGATATTCCTCTTGTTTGTCTTTTAATAAAATTGCTTTTCCAATACTTCCTTGGAACATAGCTAAACGACTTTGTGTTAAATTTGCTATCCCATAATTGTTTTCCAAATATTGCTTTATTTCTTGTGCTTCAATTGGTTGAAAATGAAGTATCATACATCTTGATTTTATGGTAGTTAAAAAAGCATTTTCTTGACTTCCTATTAAGATAATAGTTGCAAATTCTGGTGGTTCTTCTAATGTTTTTAATAAACAATTCTGTGCTTCCGTTGTCATGGTATCTGCATCATTAATAAGATATACTTTTTTGTTTGATAAGATTGGCTTTTCCGTTATCTTTTTTTGTAATACACGAATTTGCTCAATTTTGATGCGATTTCCATCTGGTTCTATACACATAAAATCTGGATGATTGTTGTTTTCAACATTTTCTAATCCTAATATATTTTTAGCAAATTCGGTTGCTATCATCTTTTTGCCAATTCCTTGTATTCCTACAAACAAGTAGCTATGTGATGCGGTATCATTTTCAATTGATTTGGTAAGTATTTCTTTGATTGCTTTATTTCCAATTATTTTTTCAAACATCCTTTTACCTCTTTGTTTTTTAGCAAAAGCTTATTCTACTTTTCCCCATTTATTCAATGGCCATATTCTAATGGCTACTGTACTTTCAATTTCTTCTAATGGAACACATCCAAATGCACGACAGTCTGTACTATGATTTCTATTGTCCCCCATAGCAAATACATAATTTTCTGGTACCGTAAAGTCGTCAAATCCTTCGCCTATCACATCTGTTACAATTCCTTCTTGCAAATATGGTTCTTCTAATTCGTTTCCATTGATGAATACTTTTCCTTCTTTTATTTCAACATGTTCGCCTGGCAAAGCAATAACTCTTTTGATATAACTTCTTTTTCCAATTTCTAAAAAGTCTTTTACAAACCATTGCATAGCATTTTTTTCATTATATTTTGCTACTGGATTGCTTTGATTTATTTCAGATGCTGAATAGGTTATTTTAGATGGTTCTTCAAAGGTTATAATTTGCCCTCTTTTTGGTAATGTTTTTGTAGTTCTTCCCCAACGATTTAACCATAGTCTTTCATCCTGTATTAAAGTTGGATACATAGATACTTGTTTTACAATGGTTGGCGTTCCAATAAAGAAACGAAATAACATTGCCAATACTAAAGCAATAATAATACAATATGCCCATTCTAATATTTCTTTTGTTTTTTCACTCAATCTAAATCTCTCCTCTATTTTAGGTTGCCATTTACCATTGATTACGAGTTTAATTGGCAACTCTTATTTGTTTTTAATCTTTTCCTATTATACATCATTTTTAGGAACTTATCAATGGAAATATTAATATATTTTGATTTTAAAAGAAAAAAGGCAGAAAACTTTCAAATTTTCTACCTCCATTATTTATGTTTTCTTCTACTTATAGAATTGCTAAAGCCATACGAATATATGTATAGCCGTAATCTGGATGATAAGCACCGGTATTATAATTAAAGATATCCTGCCAACCAAACAAGGACGACCTAATAAATACTGGAGTACGCCAATATGGCCAACCACCTGTTCCATTGAACCATCCTGTTCCTCTACTATTATCAAAACTTGAAGTTTCACAAATCGCACACCCTTGAAACTCAAGAGGCTCTATCGCATTCAGAGTAGATGTATAGACTGTTTTATAAGGTGTTGACGTATTTCTTTCTGATTCACTTGCCCCATAAAAGTCTCCTTTTGATGTTCCCATATAGTTTAAAGGATATGACCCGTCCCGCATTTTGTGCAGAATTTGTATAACCTGCAACAGCCTCAGGTGTCTCATCATTCATCCCAAAAACACCATAGGCATTCAATGTAGTACTCTGCTTTTTATTGGTAGTATAAATCGCCTTAACCTTACTAGCATTTGCATTTCCTCCATATTGGGTATCCGATGTTCCCTTTTCTACTTGAAGACCATTCGTTCCATATTTACTATGTCCTAAATAAGCAATTGCCCCCCATTCACTATTTTTAACCATATGAGAATTTAACCCTATTTCTTCTCCAAATTTACTATTTTTAGCTAATCGATACATCGTATTTATATCTCCATAAGCTTTACGTACACCAGGCAATACAGTTAATACTGCTCCCATTGAAGTAATCTGTCCATTCGTCGATGTTGATCCAGTTGTTTCAAATTTTCCTACCCATAGTCCTTCTAATTCTCCAAATCCTCCTCCTGTAGCAGCATCATTTGTAAAAGCTGGATGAACCAACCATTTCGTAGTTCCTGCTCCATCTTCCCTTGGATTTCTTGTTTTTGCTCCTGTTTCTCCATTTAAGAAATTGTCCTGTGTATCAAGGAAAGCAATATCTATGGTTCCTGCTGTAGAAGAACGATATCCAGATGTTATTTTATAAGCAAACCTTGGTATCCATACCCACATGCTTCCATCCATCGTTATGCTATTAGCGCA
>CANEEJ010000061.1 GCA_947426525.1 uncultured Clostridium sp.
ATTTTTGTCCTGGTGTTTTATTCGTTTCTATTATTTTTGCAGTTTCTTTTTCATTGTTTACTTCTATAATAAATTCATAGCCTTCTTTGCTTTCTACAATTAAATATTCTATTGTATCACTATCTTGCTTTTCTTTACTTGTTTTGGCTACCCAGTCTTTTTCCTTTATTTTATTGTTTAGACTTTCTATTATTGATTCTTCTTTTTTCTCTGTTGTTCTTTGAGCCACTTCTTCCATTATAATTAAGTTTAATTCTTCTTTGTATCCATTTATTAAGTGCTCTTCTTTTGCCTTTAATGCTTTGGTTAATAAACCATTACTTCCTGTCAACATGGCTATACTTATTCCTGCTAAAATTAGTAAAATAATAATTGTGATAACTAAGGTGATTAGTGTGATTGCGCTTTCTTTCTTCATTTGTTTTTTATTCTCCTTTACTATTATAAACGATGTTTTTTGACCCCGTCCCAAAAAAAATCCCCAAAAACACCTTTTTTCTTTATTATATTTTTTTGCCTTTTTTATCACAATGATTTTAATGTTTTTTTACTGTTATCTTTTTACATAATTTTATCAATCGAAACTAAGTAACCATATTTATACACTTTTTTTCTTAAATTCTCAAAACTACTTGCTAAAAATACAAATTCATTATATAATACAAAAGGTCATAAGCTTAATCTTTGTATGGAGAGAATCCAATAAAGACCTATGAATCTTGTCAGGTCCGGAAGGAAGCAGCAATAAGTAGAAATCTTTATGTGGAATCTTTCCATAGAGAGATTGAGCTAGGACCACTTTTTTTAAGTATAAAGGATGTGAAAATTATGGGGTACACAGCGCTTTATCGAAAATTTAGGCCATTAACCTTTGGAGAAATGGTAGGACAAGAACATATCACAAAAACATTGAAGAACCAGATTATATCTGGTCGAGTTGGTCATGCTTACTTATTAAATGGGGGAAGAGGAACTGGAAAAACATCAGCAGCTAAAATATTAGCAAGAGCGATTAACTGTCTAAATCCTAAAGATGGAGAACCATGTAATGAATGTGAAATCTGTAAAGGAGCACTTTCAGGTTCTTTAACAGACATAGTAGAGATGGATGCAGCTTCTAATAACAGTGTAGAAGATATTAGAAGTATTCGTGAAGAGGTGAATTTCTTACCAACCAAAGCAAAATATAGAGTTTATATCATAGATGAGGTTCATATGCTTTCAACAGGTGCTTTTAATGCCTTATTAAAAACATTAGAAGAGCCACCAGAGCATGTAAAATTCATATTAGCAACAACAGAACCACAAAAATTACCAGCTACTATATTATCAAGATGTCAACGTTTTGATTATAAAAGAATTTCGAATGAAGACATTATCAAAAGACTAGAAATTGTATGTAAAGAAAGTAACATCGAAGCAACTGAAGGAGCACTAGCTATCATAGCATCTTTAGCAGAAGGAGCAATGAGAGATGCACTATCTATTTTAGAAAGATGTATTCAAGATGGAGAAAATAAAATAGATGAAGACAAAATAAAAGACCTAGTTGGAATTCCAAAAGTTACTTTTGTCCATGGCATTATTCAAGCTATAGTAGAATATGATGTAGATAAGGCTTTAGAAAGAATTGACAATCTTTTAAAAGAAGGAAAAGATATCAACCAATTTATTTGGGAAATGATAAAATATGTAAAAGACATTTTGATTTATCAGGCCACAAAAAAATTAGATTTATATAAACAAGAAGAACTAGAGCAAATTAAAGAGCTAGCTGAAAAAACATCAAAAAATCGATTAGTAGACTTAGTTTACAAACTGTCAGAATTAGAAAGTGAAATCAAGTGGTCGACACAAAAAACAATTATGTTCCAAGCTGGAATTATCAAATTGTGTAATCAACAAGCAGATATAAGTGGTGAAATAGAAGAAAGAGTTGAAAAAATTGAAAAATATCTAAAATCAGGAAAAGGAATAGTAACAAGCGCAAGTCAGGTAAATCAAGCAAATCAAAATGTGCAAAATGCACAAAGAGTTACCGTTAATCCAGCAGTAGCTAAACCTACGCAAACCATAACACCAACATCCAACAAAAGAAATGGGCAAGTAACAGCGAGTACGAAGAACTTTTCCAAAAATTCAGAAGAATATTGGCCACAAATCATAAATGACTTAAGACAAAACGGTAAAATTGTTTTATATACCAATTTAATGGGAACCAAAGCAAAAGAACTAAACGACATGACAGTAGGAATAGAATTTCCAAATGGTATGACATCTTTTGGAAAAGCAGTATTAGAAAAACAAGAAAACATTAGAGAAATTTCTAACTTAGTTTCCATGGCATGTGGAAAAGAAATGCAAATAAAATATTTAAATGGCGTAACTGAACAACGCCAGCTAACCAATGAAGAAAGTTTGCAAAACTTTGCAAAGGAATCAGACATTCCATTTAATATCATAGAATGAGACAGTGGGGACAGGTCTTTTGTGTCTCATCGTTGTAATAGAAAGGAGAGTTAATTATGGGTAAAAGAGGAGGCTTCCCAGGAGGAATGGGAGGATTTGGAGGCATGAACATTAATAACTTAATGAAAGAAGCCAAAAAAATGCAAGCAGATATGGAAAAATCACAAGCGGAATTAGCAACGAAAGAATTTGATGCATCAGCAGGTGGAGGAGCTGTAACAGTAAAAGTATCAGGAGAAAAAGCAATTAAAGAAATTAAAATAAAACCAGAAGTAGTAGATCCAGAAGATGTAGAAATGTTAGAAGATTTAATCTTAACATGTGTTAATGAAGCATTAAGAAAAGTAGACAGTGAACAAGCAGCACAATTAGGAAAATTTAATATACCAGGACTTATGTAGAAAAGGGGGATTAAATGTCATTATACTCACCATCCATTGAAAAGCTAATAGAAAGTTTTGAAAGATTACCAAGCATTGGGCATAAAACTGCTGCAAGGCTTGCTTTTCATATCTTAAATAGCTCAGAAGAAGAAACCAATGAATTTATTTCTTCCATTGTAAATGCAAAAAAGAATTTAAAATATTGCAGTAAATGTTACAATATTTCAGATACAGATCCATGCACGATTTGTGGAAATCCCAAAAGAGATAGTTCTAGTATATGTGTAGTAGAAGATGTAAGAGATGTAATTGCTATGGAGAAAACACATGAATTTAAAGGTGTTTATCATGTTTTGCATGGTTCGATTTCTCCAATGAATGGAATTGGACCAGATGATATCAAAATAAAAGAGTTGTTGGCAAGATTGATGGATGGGCAAGTAAAAGAAGTAATATTAGCAACAAATCCTAGAGTAGAGGGAGAAGCAACGGCAATGTATTTGTCTAAATTAATCAAACCATTAGGAATTACAGTTACAAGAATTGCACATGGAATTCCAGTAGGAGGAGACCTAGAATATACAGATGAAATTACTTTAACCAAAGCGTTGGAAGGAAGAAGAGAATTATAAAAGTGAAATATAAAAAGTTTATCTAAAGAAAAATAGATAAACTTTTTAATTTACGAATTTTTTAATAAAATATCACAAATATTTTTAGTTGAATTAGGATGACCAACTAATGAAGTATTTGCTTTCATCTCGTTCAATTTATCTGGATTTGAAAATAAATCACGAAAAACTTTAGAAATATCGTCATTTTTTCTAAGCCAAATACCAACGCCCTTATTCTCCAAAAATTCAGCATTTTCTTCTTCTTGTCCAGGAATTGGATTGATGATAATCATAGGAAGACCGGAAGCTAAACTTTCCGTTGTAGTCATACCACCTGGTTTGGTTACAACCAAATCAGAAATACTCATAAGTTCTGGTACCTGATTAGTAAAACTAAGGACTTTAACACGCTTATTAGCATTATTTTTATTGACAATTTCGTCAAACTTTGCTTTCATTTTCTCATTTTTTCCACTAATAACAATCATTTGCATATCAGTAGAAGTCTTAATAAGAGTATCTAAAATTTCAAAGGTTCTAGATTTTCCTAGACCAAACTCTCCGCCACCAAAGAATAAAATATTCTTTTTTCCATCTTCTAGATTATATTGAGACAAAATTTCTTTTCTGTCATATTTTTGTAAAAAGCGATTTGACAAAGGAATTCCTGTTACAAAGACTTTATTTTCATTAATTTTTTTAGAAATTAGATAATCTCTCATCTTATCATTAGCAACAAAAAAGTAATCAGTAAAATCACTACCAACTAGCCATTGGTCATGTGGTGCAAAATCTGTCATAATAGTTGCAATTTTTGCTGTTATTTTTCCTTTTCTTTTTAAATAGCTGCACATTTGGCTACTAAAAGGATGAGTAGAAATAATTAAATCTGGCTTTTTTTCACGCAATAATCGTAATAACTTAATAGCCATAATTTTATTAGATCTAGTAGAAAGATGAGCCAAAGGACCTTTTTGAGAATCGTTATAAATTCTTCCCCAAACCCAAGGTGCTTTTTTAGCAGCTTCTCGATAAGCAGCAGTAGACACTTTTTCTACCGTTTTATTAACATATTTCATACAATCAATTAATTCAATATTATTTTTTTCATAGCAATTGGAAAGGCACTCATGAATTGACTTAGCAGCATTTAAATGGCCACCACCATAGGAAGCGTAAAAAATTAAAATATTTTTCATATAAGCAACAATCTCCTCTAATTTTTTTCCATTTTATCATAAAAAAAATAAAATTTCAAAAATTGGAATATTTTTTTTAGAAAAACGCAAAATAAGAAAAAGAACAAAAAGAAAAAAGGTGATTTTTTGAAAAATAAAATTAAATTAATAGGACTTATTTTTATATTAGCAATACTTATTGTATTCATTTTGTTCATAAAAGATGATATGAACGAACAAAATATAAGCTATGCAGCATCTTCAGGGACATCAGATATTCAATTAATGGCAAGAGCTATCAATGGAGAAGCAAGAGGAGAACCCTATGAAGGACAAGTAGCAGTAGGAGCGGTTATTTTAAACCGTGTAAAAAGTTCCCAATTTCCAAACACAATAGCAGGTGTTATCTATCAATCTGGAGCTTTTACAGCAGTAGCAGATGGACAAATAAACGCACCAATTAGTGAAGGTTCTACTGTATATAAAGCTGCACAAGACGCTAAAAATGGATGGGACCCAACAGGAGGATGTATCTATTACTTTAATCCAGCAACAGCAACCAACAAATGGATATGGTCACGTCCACTTGTCAAGACTATTGGCAAACACCGTTTTTGCAAATAAGATGTTTTTTGGGACGGGGTCAAAAAACATCGCTTTTGCTAAAAAGAAGAGATGTAAATAATAAAAAGGTTAAGCTGATGTTTTTTGACCCCGTCCCAAAAAACATCTTAAAGGAGAGTTAATTATGAACAAATTACAAGATTGGAAAGAAAGATTAAAGAAAGGACACATGCTAAGTGTAATTTGCATTTTATTGCTTATAGTAGCTGTTTTAGGTGTTATCTTATATCAAAAGCAAAGAGAATATCGACAAGCTTCTGAAAATAGCTATAATATGGCTTTTTATGAATTAGTTGATTATGTACAAAATGTAGAAACATATTTAGCAAAATCGCTAATTTCATCTACATCTGAGCATGGAGCAGAGACTTTAACCAATTTGTGGAGAGAAGCTAATTTAGCTCAAAGCTATTTAGCAAGATTACCAATTGAAAGTCAAGAATTAGAGAACACAGAAAAGTTTTTAAATCAAGTAAGTGATTATAGTTATTCTTTGTCAAGAAAAAATATTTATAATGAAAATTTAACAGAAGAAGATTTAAAGAACTTAAAAGATTTACATTCTTATAGTGTAGAATTAGAAAATACATTAAATCAATTATCAGAAGACCTAAATACAGGAAGATTTTCTTGGGGAGAATTAACAAAAAAAGGTACCATTGCTTTTGCACAACAAGTGGATAATATTTCAAAAGAAAGTTTTAGTAATTTAGAAGAAAATTTTCATGAATATTCTGGATTAATTTACGATGGTGCTTTTTCAGAACACTTAACAAACCACGAAAAGATAGGTCTTACCGGAGAAGACATAGAAGAAGAACAAGCAAAACAGATAGCAGAGAATTTTATAGGAAAAGAAAATAGTAAAGAAATTGCTAGTTTAGGATTTTCAGAAAATGCAACCATTCCCGTTTATGATTTTTCTATCACAAATCACAAAGACGAAACGATTAATTTATCTATTTCTAAAAAAGGTGGTCATATTGTTTCTATGAACACAAATAGAGCAGTAAATTCAGAAATTATTTCACAAGAAGAAGCAGATAAAAAAGCAAAACAATATTTAGAAGAAAAAGGCTTTCAAAATATGAAAGAAACCTATTATTTAAAACAAGAAGGAATTGTTACTATTAATTATGCGGCAACACAAAATGATGTAGTAATGTATCCAGATTTAATTAAAGTAAAAGTTGCACTAGATGATGGAGAAATTCTAGGAATAGAAACAACGGGTTATTTAAATAATCATACCCAAAGAGATATTTCAAAAATCAAAATTAAAAAAGAAGAAGCTAAGAAAACATTAAATAAAAATTTACAAATTGAAAGTGAAGGATTAGCAGTCATTCCAACTGAATGGCAAACAGAAATCTTATGTTATGAATTCAAAGGAAAAGTAGATGATAGAGAATTTTTAGTGTATATCAATGCTGAAAATGGAAGGGAAGAAGACATTTTAATCATTACGAATACACCAAATGGTACCTTGACAATGTAAAGAAAAAACAAGGCTAATTTATTAGCCTTGTTTTAATGTCTTTTATAAGTATCTTTTGACAATAATTGTTTATCCACTACTTGCCCATCACGTTTTAAAATTTTATAAGCTTCGGAGTAAATCGCAGTGGAAGTTCTACCCGTTTCATAAGAAGAAATTTGAACTTCTACATCATTTTCTTGATGCATACCAAAAATTTGGAAGTTAGCAATTCCTCCAGAAACAGAGCAAACTAGTTTAATTGGGTAATCCCTGTTATTTTTAAATTGAAAATCAATAGCTCCGTAAACAACAGTAGCATCTCTACTAGCTGTAACATAGGATGGAACAAATTGATGATTAGTTCTTTGTGTTATTTCTAAATTAGCATAAACAACAGCATTGTATAAAGTGGAAGTAACTTGACAAATACCACCACCAAGTCCATCTTCTACTCTACCTTGCACATAAATAGGAGCCTCTTTATAACCTGCTGCAATTGTCCTAGCACCTACTACCTTATTATAAGAAAAGGTTTCGCCAGGCATTAGAACAGTACCATTTATTTTATTAGCAGCTAAAATTAAATTAGTAGTTCTATTTCGATTGCTAGCTGCATATTTCGTAGAAAAAGTAGATAGCAAATCAGGAAAAGCTTCTGTACCAATCATATTAGTAGTAACATTTGGGTAAATAATATTTAATGGAATGCTATATTCTTCTTTTTGTTCAGAAGAAATCATAGCTTTTGCTTCTTCCAAAGAAATTTTAAAATCAACTCCATTTTCAGAAGGATGAATTTCAAACGGATCTTTGGTGTAATAAGCATCAACAGGGTCTTTTCGAACTTCTTGATAAATCTGTTCTATATTTATTTCATCTGGTTGTTGCGTTTTTACTGCAATTTCAATTGGCGTGTCTAAAGCTGAAAAATTAGAAATAGCATGTTTTATGGCTTCTAAAGTAGCATCTACATCTACTACATTTCCTTCTTTACCAGAAGTAACAACCAATTCATTTCCTTCTATATAATAACTACTTTGCACGACAGCATCTGGCAATTGAGTAGAAATATCTTCTAAGTTTTTTCTTAAAGATTGCTTGTCAAAAATAACTTTTGGCTCAATATTCGTATTTGCAAACATCATAGATAAAACTTGCAAGTTATTTTCAAAAATATTACCTTCTCTTCCTATTTTTAGAGCAGAATTAACAGCAGATTTCGTATCAAAAGCAACATCCATTTGCTCTAATGAAATAGTAGTTTTAAAATCTCCATGTGTTACTGTTATTTCTTCTGGAAGTTTATCTTTTAAATAATTATCTAATTGATATTTAGCATCTGATGCACTCAATCTTGATACATCTATATTTTTAATATGTACACCAGAAATAATATTGCTATTAAATGTGTTATATATGGTAAACATGGCAAATATTACTAATAAAATACTGATGAAAAGGATTGTTAACAAACTAAAAATTGATAAAATGCTGTATGATTTTTTTTCGATTGGATTAAAACTTGTATTTATCTTTTCTTCTGTATTTTGAACTGTTTCTGTAACAGGTTTTTCTAAAAGACTATTCTTATTGCTCATTTTATTTCTCCTTGCATATTCGTAATCTAGTATATTATATCATATTTTGATGAAAAAGTGTAAAAAACACAAAAAAATGTCAAAATAAAATTTGAAAAATTGTTTATACTATAATTATAAAACTTTAATTTAAGTTTTATGATAAAAATCTTTGATAGATTTCATGTAGGAGGATGTTATGTCTAGAAATAGTAAATTAATATCTGAAAATTTAAGAGAAGAAAT
>CANEEJ010000062.1 GCA_947426525.1 uncultured Clostridium sp.
TAGGCCATATATATTTCATATAAGGATGTGGTGATAAATACCACATTTTGTTTGAGTTTGCATCAATAAAACTTTGTGTATATTCATTCAACCACAATATTTCTTGGTCATCTATAATACAGTTCATTACATAACGCATTTCTTCTGTCGTATACTGTTCAAACCATTTTGCAAAATCTATTTGGTCTGTAAATCTCATATTTCCATTAAGATACAAATCTTTATAGATTTGATAACGTCTTACTGGATCTGATTTGTTTTCTGCAGCTCCTGGTTGCATCCATAAAGCTACATCAACAGTATGTGTTAATGATAAGGCAACTGCCATTCTTTTATATAAATTACCTAAGGTAGTAGTTTCATATTTTGTTTTTTCTTGAATCGTAAAATCATTTGCGTAATTAGCACGCAAATTAGATAATATGATAATAGACTTCATATAATTTTTTCCGTCTGGATATCCTCCAAGAACATACATTCTAAGAGTGTCTAAATCATTCATTAGCCACTCAAGTGTTTCTTTATAGGCATTTTTATAGTTTGCTGTAAATTGTAAAATATCATATCCTGCATTATTTACTAATTCTCTTTGTAATAAAACTTTTTCATATTCTCCTGTTATTTCTTGTCCTTCATATCTTTTAAGGATTTCGTCATATTCTGCCACTGTTTTTATAAAAGGAGCCGCTATAACATTTTCTTCATAGTCTTCTTTTATTAACTTAGCATCTGCATAAACAGCATGGTCTGAATCAGCATTTCCATTGTTATGAGCATACAATTTAATATAATTTGCCTCTCTTATATCTATTTTTACAAATTGTGCATTTGTGTTTCCCTTCATTACTTGAGGAGATACTGGTGTTTTTAAATCCCAATTTTCTCCATCCACAGAAGTATAGATAGAAAATTTTACACCATTTCCATTATTTCCTCTTGATTCATCTACTCCTATATAGGAAGTAAAATAATCATAATTATAATTTGAAATATCATAGATAAGAGTTGATGTAGCATGTGCAGATATTCCTTTAAAAAATTGTTTCTTTTTACCATCTACCATTAAAGTTATCATACCATTATTTTTACTGGTATCTAAGTTTTTATCATAGGTGATAGCACCCCATCCTACGCTAGAGCCACTGCTATATGTAATATCTGATAAATAGCAAAATTTATCGTCTTCGCTTTGTTCCGTTGCCAAAACCTCTTGGTTTGGTAGTAAAAATATTGTAAATAACAAAGCAAAACTAAAAATCAATTTTAATAATAATTTGGTTTTTCTCATTGTTTACCTCCATTTTTACAAAACTCTATTTTAATTATACCACTTTTTCCCTGTTATGTAAATATTTTTAGTAGTATTGATAAATATAAAAAGTAACGACCACATAACTATTAGACAACAGTTAAATGGTCGAAAAAAGATATTACTCTATTTTAATATAAATTTTACTTCCTTTTTTTATCGTAATTCCAGCCTTAGGAGTTTGCTCTTTTACAATCGTATTTTGCCCCTCTAAATCTTCACTTTCATTTTCAATGACTAATTCAATCTCATTTTCTTTTGCCATCTTTTGTGCCTCTTCCAATGTCTTTTGTAATAAATCTGGTGTTTCTATTTCTTCTATCATTTCTACTTCTTCTTCATTTCCTTGTGTTACTTCTAAATAAGGCAAAACCTCACTAAAAATCTGTCCACCCACTGGTGCTGCTACGCCTCCTCCTTGATGTCCTCCTTCTCCCGTTGGATTATATAAAGTTACCAAAACAACCAATTGTGGATTATCAATTGGAGCAACCCCACAAAAAGATGTTACATATTTATTTGTGTTAACTCCATCTTCGGAGGTTCCTGTTTTTCCACCTATTCGATATCCTGCTACTTTTGCATTTTTACCCGTTCCTTCTGCCACAACCGATTCCATCATACTTAATACTTTTTCTGACGTTTCTTTAGAAATAACTTCTCCATTTTTCTTAACGGGTATATCCTGAACTTCTCCTGTTTGGCTATCAACTCTTTGCTTTACTACTCTTGGTACAATGCTATTTCCCCCATTTGCAATTGCGGAAACCGCTGTTACTAATTGGATTGGGGTTATTTCAAATCGTTGGCCAAAGCTAATGGTAGCCAGTTCTACTGGACCAGCTTTTTCTTCTGCTAAAAAGATACTATTCGCTTCACCTGGTAAATCGATACCAGTTCGATTTAGTAATCGAAATTTATTTAAATAACGATAATACGTTTGTACTCCCAATTTTTGTCCCAATCCTATAAAAACTGGATTGCAAGAATTCATTAAGCCCAAGCGTAAACTTTCTGAACCATGTGGTCTATAATGTCTCCAACATTTAATTCTAACACCTGCTACTTCAATTCCTCCTGTGCAGCAAAATTGTCCCTCTTTATCAATATCAGTTACCAGCCCTTCTTCAATAGCTGCCGATGCTGTAATTACCTTGAAAACAGAACCTGGTTCGTAGGTATCTGCTATTGCTTTATTTCTCCATACCGCCTGCAAATTCTTAGTTTTTTCTGCTTGCTCCATGTTCTCCCAATTCTGTTGTAGTTCCTCTGTATATGCTTCGTAAGGTTGATTTAGGTTATATTTAGGATAGGTTGCCATTGCTAAAATATCACCATTTTGAGGGTTCATGACCACAATATTTCCGCCATCTGTACATACATTATCAATACATGCTTCTTCTAAATATTTTTCTGCAATAGATTGAATACTTAAATCAATGGTAAGTATTAAATCATTACCATCTATAGCAGAAACATAATTTTCGCCTTCATGTCCTATTTCTCCACCTTTGGCATCTGTATGACGTCTAATGGCGCCTTGTATTCCTTTCAATTCTGTATCATATTTAGCTTCAATGCCATCTAACCCCTGATTATCACTACCACAAAATCCTATAATTTGAGAAGCAACTGTACTGTAAGGATAATATCTCTTGGTATCTTCATCAATATTAATTCCTGTTGTAATTCCATTTTGTTCCATCCACACTCTTAACTCATCTGTTTTATCCTTTTCCACTTTTTTCACAATGGTTTCAATTGAACTTCTTTTTGTCACTTTTTTTAAAATTTTATCATAATCTTGTTCAAAAATATCGGCTAGAATATGAGCTACCTTTTCCTTATTCTCTTTTGCTATGTTTCCTGGGTTAACAGTCACTGTCTCTACTGTACTGCTAACTGCTAATACATTCTTTCCTGTACTATCTAAAATGGTTCCTCTCTTTGGATTAATGGTTCTGTCCAAAGTTTGTTGTTGATATGCCATACTAGAAAGCTCGCTCCCTTGTATAAACTGAATATACCCTATTCTTCCGATTAAGCAAACAAGGACTAAGAAAGTAATAAATAAAGTATTTCTCATCTTCTTTTTACTCGATAATTTGATTGGCATCATAAAAAATCCTCCTAATTCATTTTATTAGAAGGATTTTTATTTATTCAATATTTTATCGATTATTTGTTCAAACCAATTTTTTTCTTCTTTTACAACTTCTTCTGTTGCTGACTCTACATAGTCTTTTTTAGGTAACGCTACATAGATGGTTTGCTTATTGGTTAATTTTTGCATTCCCAATTTTTCTTTTGCTAATTTTTCTATTGTATTATAATTTACACTATTTTGAATACTAACTTCTAGCTGCTCATTTTCTTTTTGAAGAGTAGATAATTGCTTTTTCAAATTTTGTACTTGATTGAATTTTTCATTAATTTGTGAATTGCGATAACTTATGGTTAATAGAATAGCAAATATGGCAATTACCAATATTGTCATTTTAGCTTGCTTCTTTTTCTGCTGTTTTGACAATTTAACTTCTTGTTTTGGTAAATCTTCTACTACTTTTAATTTTCTATTCTGTGACTGACTTTTTCTTGGTATTTCTGGTTCTATTTTTCGTGGACTGGTTCCATATTGATACCTACTTCTTGCCATAAGTTATTCACCTCCTATCTTCTCTCAAAAATTCTAAGTTTTGCACTTTTACTTCTTGTATTTTCTTCTAATTCTTCTTTGGTCGCTATGATTGGCTTTCTAGTTATAATCTCTCCAAAGGATTTGGCTCCACATACACAATATGGTAAATCGTTTGGACAAATACATTTTCCTTTTGCTTCTATATAAGCATTTTTGACTGCTCTATCTTCTAATGAGTGGAAAGTTATAACACATAATCTTCCCCCTTCTTTTAAGCATTCAATACTTGTTTTTATCGTATTATATAATGGTTTTATTTCATCATTTACTTCAATTCGAATTGCTTGAAATGTCCTTTTAGCAGGGTGTCCATCTTTTTGTTTTGCTTTTGGAATTGACTTTTCTATTATTTGTACTAATTGTTTTGTTGTCGTTATTGGATGTTCTTTTCTTTCTTGGCAAATATTTTTAGCAATTTGTCTTGAAAATCTTTCTTCTCCATATTCATAAATAAGATTTGCTAATTGCTCTTCTGGATATTCATTTACTACTATTTGCGCTGTTAATTCTTGTGTTTTATCCATTCTCATATCTAACAGATTTTCGCCTAAATAACTAAATCCTCTATTTCTTTCGTCTAATTGATAAGAAGAAACTCCTAAATCTAAGAGAATACCATCTACTTTTTCTATGTTTAGTTGTTCTAATATCTCTTTGAGATTATCATGATTATTATGAACATATTTCACATTAGAAAAATCACTTAAGTTTTTTCGAGCAGCTTTTAATGCTTCTTCATCTCTATCAATTCCAATTAGTATCCCTTTATTCGATAGTCTTTTTGCAATTTCTTTGCTATGTCCTGCTCCTCCTAAGGTTCCATCTACGTAAATTCCATCTGGTTTTATTTCTAGCCCTTCAATGCATTCTGTTAGCATGACTGGTTTATGTTTAAATTCCAATTTCACACCTCTATTTTAAAAAATAGCTGGTAATTCCAAAAAATTACCAGCTGACTTCTTTTTTTCTATGTTTTATCTTTTGGCTTTCTAAGTATCTTACGTTAAAACCATCTTTTGCATTTTTAAATCTTTTGTTGGTTCCTTCTTTTGTGTTTTTTATCTTTTGTACTTTTGTCTTTTGTATACTTATCTTTTGTATTTTAAATTTTTATCTTTTGTATTTTTGTCTTAAGTTTTTTATATAAACTTTTGCAAGTATTATATACCTAACATTGTCATATTTTCTGCAATTTCATCTGCTGAAATAGCTTCATCGCAATTTTGCCATGTTTGCTTATCCCAAATTTCAAGTCTTGTTCCTACTCCTATGATAACAGCTTCTTTTTCCAAATCAGCTGCTACTCTTAGATTATTGGGAATTAAAAATCTTCCTTGTTTGTCTATTTCACACTCAGTTGCTCCTGATAAGAAAAATCTTACAAAGTTTCTAGCATTTCTATCTGATAGTGGTAGTGTTTTTAATTTAGTTTCGAAATTTAACCACTCATTTTGTGAAAACGCAAATAAACATCCATCTAATCCCTTGGTTACGATGAACTTTTCTCCCATGTCATTTCTCAATTTGGCCGGCATAATTAATCTGCCTTTTGCATCTATGGAATGCTCGTATTCACCAATTAGCAACTAAATTTCACTCCCTTCCACTTTGTCACCACTTTGTGCCACTTTTCTCCACTTCAATTAGATTTTAATATAACTTTTATTATTTTGCAAGCCTTTTTTAAAACTTTTTTATTTTTTATTCAAAAAACATTTAACTTCTATGGAACAATTCGTATTAATGTACTGATTTTTTCCTATTGTCAGTTCGTTCTTTTTTCAAATTCAAATTGCTATACTTTTTTATATAAAATATAAGGAGGGAGACCTTGTGAAAAACGAAGAAAAAATTTTAAGAAAAAACATTGGAAAGAAAATCAAATTAGCCAGGTCAAAAGCTGAATATACACAAGAACAATTAGCAGAAAAACTCTCTTTATCTCCTAGATATATTAGTCAACTAGAAAGAGGGATTGCTTTTGGAAGTGCTACTACTATTATCAATGTGTGTAAAGTTCTCAATATAAATTCTGATTTTCTATTTAATAACCTAATTAATAACAAAAATCCCATTTCGGATACCATTACAGATAGCAAATTTTTAGAAGACTATATGAAACTAAATGAATACAATAAAAATATTTTATCTGTATTGGCCAATGAATTAATAAAAATGCAAAAAGATGCTTAAAAAGTAATGCGTTTGAAATTTTCTCAAACGCATTACTTTTTAATTTATAGTTGTATTCGTTGGTCCTGTACCTACTACATTTTCTTGTAAAGATCTCCATGTATTACATCCTACAATTCCATCTGCACTTAATCCTCTTGACCTTTGGTAAGCTATTACTGCGCTTTGGGTAGCTGAACCAAAAATTCCATCTAAACCTCCTGTTCGAAATCCTAGCGTGTTTAAATCATCTTGTGCGATTAACACATAATTGCTTAAACTTCCTCTTCGAAGTGTTGGAAATCCTCCAGTTGAGCAAGCTGGCTTTCCGAAATCTTTTGTCAAAATGTACCCATGTTGGTGTCAAGCGGATTGGTTCCACTGTTACACAGGTTTTAAAAATTCATCTAAACTCATTTCAAATTGTATTTCTATTTCTCCATCTTTTACTATAATATTATGAATGATACTAGCCAATATCATTTTCTTTTTTTCTTGCGATAATTCTTTAAATTCTTGTTTCCAATCTGGTATAAATCCTTTTGTTTGGATTAATTGTTCAAATTCTTCTCTTTTTTGTTCATGTATCCTGTTCAACTCTAATTTCTGTTTTATTAATTTCTGTTTTTCATTTTCATTTTCTTGAATTAAGTTCATTATCATGTTTCTGCTAAAACTACTTTTACCTTGTAGAATTCTCATTATTTCCTCTTTTAATAATTCACTTTTTTGATTACTTTCTTTTAACAAATCTTCTAATTCTTTTATTTTTTCCTTTTCTATCTGGCTTCTCTTTTCATATTCTTTTCTTATTTCTTTACTTAACTCTTTCTTCTCTATTCTATCCAAATAGAAATCAATTATTTTTAGGACTGGCTCTTCAATACAATTGCTTTTATGAGATTTTTTTATACATCTACATTCTTTCCTTCCATCTGTTCTTACATTACAAGCATAATATTGATATTTTTTTTTATTACTTCTCGTTGTCAATTTTTTTCCACAGCTTCCACACAGGATATACCCTGTAAATAACAATCCCTTTGTTTGATAAACACATTTATTATTATTTCCTTTTTGTCTTCTTTGCTCCTTTATTTGTTGTGCTTTTTGAAATTGTTCTTTTGTTACAATTACTATATTAGAATCTATATTATTTGAAAATACCCATTTCGATTTTTCCTGCCTCTTTCTTTTTCCTCCTCCAATTGGTACGGTTGTTTTTCCATAAACTAAATGTCCTGTATAGATAGGATTTCTTATTAATCTATTAACGGCATTTGCTGACCAAGTATTATTTTTATGTGTCTTTATATTGTGTTCATTTAAATAATTGGCTATTCTTATCCCACCATACCCCTCTTCTGTTGTTAAATCAAATATCTTTTTTACTACTTCTGCCTCTGATGGTACTATTTTTAAACTTTTTCTTTCCACTCCTCTTTTGGTAAACACTCCATTTTTTATTAATTCATACCCATAGGGAGGGATTGCATAAATATTAATTCCTTCTTCTATCATCTGTTTCTGCTTCGTCCTTACTCTTATCGATGTTTTTTCTGATTCTCCTCCTGATTGCCAATAGCGAATATAGTTAATTAATTTGTCTGCTCTTGAATCAAATTTTTGTTGGCCTTCTTGTGTAGACCAGACTTCTATTCCTTGTTTTACAAACCATTCCACAATAAAAGGAGTCTCATCTTCTCTTCTACCTAATCTATCAAACATAAATACCAGTAATATATCAAATTCCTCTTTTAAAGCATCTCTTTTTATTTCTTGTAAAACATCTCTATCTTCTATTTTTTTATTATAACCAGATACTCCTTTTTCAATATATTCTTTGTCAAATTCCCATTCTGGCATTTTTTCTATAAATTCTTTGCATACAATCCTTTGCATAGGAATATCATTTTGATCTAATTGCTTTCCTGTCGAAACTCGATATAAACATCTAACTTTTTTCATAAAAACCTTTCTCCTTTTGCTAACGATATAATATTTTTTGTATATATTGTTTCGATAAGGTTTGTATAATGTGATTTGTTACACTTCCTGCCTTGGAATAATTTAAAAATGTTAATTTCATCCCAACCTGATACTGGCTATCATATTGATATAAATATTTTTCTTGCTTTTCATTTACCTGTACTTCCATTTCTTTCACCTCGATAAATTTTTATGAAATTCTTTGAAAAATATTCTTGTATGTTTATCCTACACAAAGAGAGTTCTCATCACGAGAACTCTCTTTGTGTATAAGTGTCAATGATGTGAAACAAAAATATATAAAAATTAATATATATAA
>CANEEJ010000063.1 GCA_947426525.1 uncultured Clostridium sp.
ATCTTGGTATCCATACCCACATACTTCCATCCATGGTAATCGCATTTGCCCATTTGCTTCCTGTTTGATTTTCTCCTATATATTTAATTGGCTTCATTTTTCCTGTTAATTTTGGTTGATTTACTTTTGCTGTTGTATTATTCGCTAAATTTATATAGTTGTACCATTCTGTATCTGTTTTCTTGGTTACTTTCCAACCTTCTGGTGCTTCTCTTTGTTTTTCCCAAATAACATATAAAATAATGTCTTCTGTTGTATTAACCATATCTCCTTCTTCATAAGTTGTTCCAGAACCATCTGCATTTGTAGTCCATTTCACAAATTCATAACCGTCTTTTTCTATTGTATTCTCCGGTAATTTCGTATCTTTTCCTTTTGGTACTTCTACTGTTTGCGTTCTTCCTGTTCCATCATTACTATCAAATGTCACTGTAGCTACTGTTGATTCCCATATGGCATATAGTGTTACATTTCCCTCTAGTGGTGGATATTTACTTCCTGCTGAATAAAGTATTGCTTCACTATCTGGGTTTGTTTTTTCACACCATCCTACAAATTTGAATTTGTCTTTACTATAACTACAATTATCTAATCGTACTGAAAATCCTGCTTTTATCTTCTTTTCTATTCTTTCTCCTGTTCCTCCATTTGGATGATAGGTTATAGTATATTCTTCTCTCGGTGTTCTATTTACTTCTATTATTTCCGCTGTTTCATTTTCATTGTCTACTTCTATGATAAATTCATATCCTTCTTTGCTTTCTACAAATAAATATTTATTTTTCTCTGGTTTCTCTTCTGTTATTCCCTCTTCGTTATATTGTTTTACTTTTTCCTTGTTTACCCAGTCTTTTTCTTTTACTTTTTTCTCTATACTTACTATCATTGGTTCTTCTTTTGTCTTAGTTGTTCTTTCTGCCACTTCTTCTATTATAATTAAGTTTAGTTCTTCTTTATATTGACTAATTAAATGTTCTTCTTTTGCTTTTAATGCTTTGGTTAGTAGTCCATTGCTTCCTGTTAACATAGCTATGCTTATTCCGGCTAAAATTAACAAAACAATAATTGTTATAACTAAAGCAATTAGAGTAATTCCTTTACTTTTCTTCATTTCCCTTTCCTCCGTTTTCTTCTGTTTCTAACGAAAATTTTATCAAACGTAAAAGAATTATGTCTATATGTTTATACTCATCCTATATAAAAAAGAAAAAACTAGTCAAATCTTATTGAATTTTACTTGGAAAATTTTGACTAGTTTTATTATATAATTTAATTCTTTTTTTACTTATTCCACATCAATTACTACTCTCCCTTAAACTACAATTCAATTCGCAAAGTAAAGAACTGCTCTGAATGAACAATATTTTCCAGAACTTCCTACTGTTACTTTAGTATCTCGTCGAGTAGATGAATAAAAATGATTATAAGGAGAAGCCCCTCCTCGTGTCACCGCTGGATATCTTGTATTGGAAGATAATCTAGATGACGATTCAGTCGACCACTCGAAACAATTGCCAGCCAAATCATGAATATTACAAACAATATCTCCCAGCAATCCCGTTTTGCGTATAACATTATTATCTGGATTTCCATATTCCATTCTGGGATAGCTACTATTTGCAAACTCAGTTACAAATACCAATGCTGTATCCCATGCATAGCTATTTATTAAATCCGACCTAAAACTTTTTTCTTGGTACATATTTCTGCTCAAAGTTGATGCAGATGTCTGTGACACGTAATTATAAACATATTGTCCTGACTTAAATACAATCGGATTACTCTCTTTTGACGCAGTAGTACGATCAGAAGTAGCTATTGCATCTCCTGCTTCATATCTTCCAATATAGTATCCTCCTATTTTAGTTACACTTCCTCCCTTTTGGAAAGCTTGTATATCTAAAGCAGTTGAATTTCCATAGCTAGATGTAGCCAATTCCTGATAATTCGTTTTTATTGGTTCTTCATCATACTTTTGAAGTATCCATTCATCTGAATAAGAATATCTACTTAATTCAATCGTTTTAGTTCCATCTTTATTTTTTACTTCTCCGACTGGTATCCATACAAACTGACTTCCCTTTGTCGTTATATTTCCTGCATTTACATCCTCAATTACAATTCCTTTTGTTACGTCTGTTCCTGAATCGCTTGCTATTTTAAATCCTTCAGGGATAGTTATTTGATTTCCATACTCATCTGGTATTGTTGTTTTTTCTTCAAATACGGTTTGATTTTTAATAGCATTTTTTACAGATGGTTTTTCTTTCCAAATAGCATATAATGTAACATTATTTTCTGTTGTAATATCTCCTAAATCTGCATAATTATTTCCTGTTCCATCTGCTTCGGTATTCCATTTATCAAAGTCATATCCTTCTCTTTGAAAACTATTTGCTGTCAATTTGATAGTATCTCCTTTGGTTACTTTTTTACTTTCCATCGTTCCTGTTCCACCATTTGCATCAAATGTAATAGTTGCTACATTATAACTCCATATAGCATATAAAGTTACATTTCCATTTACTGGGTAGATACTTTCTTCCATATACTTTTTACCATTTCCATCTTTGTCTTCACACCATCCTGCAAAAATATAATCATCTCTGGTAAAGTTATTCTTTTCTAGTTTCTTCTTAAATCCACTTCTTACTTCTACTGTTTTTGTTTCTCCTGTTCCTCCATTTGGATGATAAGTTATGGTATATTTTTGACCAGGTGTTTTATTGGTTTCTATTATTTTTGCCGTTTCTTTTTCGTTGTCTACCTCAATAATGAACTCATAGCCTTCTTTGCTTTCTACAATTAGATATTCTACTGTCTCTCCCTCTTGTTTTTCTTTGCTCGTTTTTGCTACCCAGTCTTTTTCTTTTATTTTCTTATCTAGGCTTTCTATCATAGGCTCTGTTTTGGTTCCTGTGGTTCTTTCCGTTACCTCTTCCATTATGATTAAGTTTAATTCTTCTTTGTATTGTGCTATGTTGTGCTGTTCCTTAGCACTATTAGCTTTTCCGAAGCAATCCATTTTCTCCTGTCAAAGTTGCAATACTAATCCCTGCTAAGATTAATAAGATAATAATGGTAATAACTAAAGCAATTAAAGTAATACCTTGATTCGTTCTTTGTTTTTCCATATTTTTTATATTCCTTTCATTTTCTTATGTAGTTACAGGAACAACATGTAATTATAGAATAACATATTTGCTTTGTATTTTCAATTCTTTATCTAATATGTAATTTATTTGTAAAATATGAAATTTTTCTGTAATGTTTGCATTGTGTTCCTGTAGGTTCACCTTTGTTTTTATTATAAAATAATAAAATATAGTTAATATATACAAATTGTTTAATATTTATTTTTAGAAATCGAGGGAATTAACATATGAGAGTAAAAACTTTAAATGGAAACGTAAATATTATTGGTAATAATTTGCGAAAATATCGTCAATTAAGAAAAATTTCGCAACCAGAAATCTGCCGTAAATTAGATTTATTGGGTGTTACTATGTATAACAGTGATATTTATGAAATTGAATATGGAAAAAAGACTGTAAAAGACTTTGAAATTTTAGCTTTTTGTAAGGTATTAAATATCTCTTTAGAAGACCTTTATTCTGATACAGAAAAATATTATGAAGCTTAAAAGCAATTGGAAAAACCAATTGCTTTTTAATTTTAACTTTTAAATTTTAAAGATATGTCCCAAATCCGACATTATTTTCTTCTATCTACTGCATAGCTACTTCCCATTACAGATTTTGCTGCATGTTTTACTTGGGCTCCAATTTCTCCAATTTCTAGTATGTTGCTAAATCTTCCTATGTCTGCTACTACCACTCCTATGGATAGGGAGGTTAGCGGAAATTGCTCTACAATTCCTTTTCGGTTGGCTACTTCTATATAGCCTTTTTCTAAGTCGGCGTCTGTGAAGTATCTTTTTACGTTTTGGTCAAAGTGTGCTAATATGTTTTGACATAGTTTTTCGCAACTACTTCCTGGTATTAAGGCTACAAAGTCATCTCCTCCAATGTGTCCAATAAAGGTGTCTTCCATTCCACTTTCATGAATGCAATTTATGATAGTTCCTGCTGTGAATTCTATGATTTCATCTCCTTTTAAGAAACCATATACATCGTTATAGGCTTTGAAGTTGTCTAAGTCTAGGTATAGTACACAAAATGCTTCTTTTTTTCCAATTCTCTTTTTTAGTTCGGCATGAATTTGTACATTTCCTGGTAGTCCTGTTAAAGGACTTATTCTTCTGTTGGTTGCTAGTAATCTGCTTAAGTTTTTTACAGTATGGTATAAGTATTGCTCGTCTACTGGCTTTTTTATAAAATATTCAATTGATTCTTGTAAGATACTTAGTCTATGTTCTCTTTCTCCTATGGAAGATACTACAATTACGGGTGTTATTTTGTTGTCTTCGTCTTTTCGTATTTTTCTACATAGCCCTACAACATTGCGGTCTATGGCATCTTCGTTGATAACAATTAGTGATGGAATATTTTTTAACGCAATGTCTATTTGCTCTGTTTTTACACTTGTAAATTTGTATTCTGGGTCATTTTTAAATAATTCTCTAAAGATAACAATTGATGCATCATCATCATCAATTATATATACATCTTGTACCATCTATTTTCTTCCTCTCTTATTTTTTTTCATTATATACAAAAAGACTTGGATTTTTCAAGTCTTTTTTTTGTTTTTTACTCTTTTTTTCCTTAATTCAATTTTTTGATTTAATACTTGCGTAATTTCTTCTGTATTAATAGCTGGGAACGCTTTTTTTAGACGATGCACATTTTTATATAAATGCAAGATAATTCTGTTTCTTTTCTTTTTTAATTTTTCTACCATTTGTTGTATGTTTTCTGTTGCTGCTATTTTTTCTTCTTTTTCTTTATTGGCTTTTCTAATTTCTTTTAATTTTTCTTTGATTTCTTTATTGATTTTTTCTATATTTTCTAAGGTTGATTTTATACTTTTTACATGAATAATCGTAGTAACAGTATCTACTAAAAAGATTACAAACAATATCGCAATGATATAATTTACTAGTCCGTGTATCAATTTGTATCATTATTTTTTGGATAAATGGATGGATGTATTTTACAAATAAAATTCCTAATATTCCCCAAAAAATAGAGTTGGTTAAACATATTCTTCCTTGAAAGTTAATTTTATGGTCAGAATAATCCCAATATTTTGTATGAAATACGGTTTCTAAAAATACTCCTACTACATACTCCCATGCTGTTAATACGATAATAGAAATAAAGAATAAAAGGATTGGCTTGTTTTCAAATCCTTCTAAAAATAGAAACATGATAGTTGCTCCTATTCCATATATCGGGCAAAACGGGCCTCTTAGAAAGCCCGTATTGATTAGTTTTCTTTCACATATTGAGCGAAATACTGATTCCATTACCCATCCTAAAAATGAGTATAAAATGAAATAGGTTAATAGCTCTAATAGATTGATATTCATTAGCGTTTTCCTTCCTGGTCTTTTTACTTCCTGAATAATGCTCTAAAGTTTTCCGTTACATCACTTTCATTATACACGATTACTTCTAACTTATTTTCTCCCTCATGTAATGGGTAAGCATATTCAAATTCTTTTCTTTCTTCTAATGATAATTCTTTTTCTAAATTTAATACATATTTTTCTTCTTCATTTATAATAAACTCTATCTTTTTAATTCCTTGCTCATCTTCTGCTTTGATGTTAAAGTTATTCCCATCTGTTGTTACTTCTAGTTTTGGCTTGGTTACTCCATTTACTTCTTGCTTCTTAGTTTCTGTTTTATTATTTTCGTCTACTACAATAACTGTTAAAGTATGTAGTCCTTTTGGTATTTCTATTGTTTGCTCTATCTCATTATCATCTATATCTATCTTGGTCTCTTCTTCTTCGTCCCAGCGATAAGTCATGTATTGAAGCTTATTGTTTCCTGTTGCTGTTAATTTTAAACTAGCACCTTCTGGTTCCAAGTTGATTTCTATATCACTTTCTATTGTATATTCTTTTGTAAATTCAACTTCTTCTCCTTTGATGTCTGTTGCTTTTACTTTTAAATTATTAACACCTGATGGCATTTCTATTCTAGTTTCTACTTCTTTTTTTCCATTTGTTTGTACTTTTGTTACTTCTTCTTCATTCCATTGATAGGTTACTGTTACTAATTCTTTGTCATGTGTTACTTTTAAGGTTAATTCCGTTCCTGCTGTTTGTTCTAAACGAATTTCTGGCTTGGTGATACTTGCTTGTTTCGTTGTATCTCTATACATAGAGTAAGAACCTGTTCCTATCATAAATATTCCAAATACCAGTATCGCGATTGAAAAAAATTTTACAATACTACTAATCTCAGCTGGGCCACTGCTTTTGGTCTTGGCTTTCTTTCCTTTTTTATTATTACTATTATTGTCTACACTTAATATTTGATTCAATCTTTTCACCTCTTTAGAATTTCACTGTTTCGATTATATCATATCTGCTTTTTATTGTAAATAATTTTAAAATGTATTTTTTCTTAACAATAAAATGAGACAAAGGGGACAGGTCTTGAATGTCTCATTTTTTAAATAAACTAATTTTGCTAAAAATAAAAAAAATGAGACAAAAAAGGTCTGTCCCTCTTTGTCTCATTTTATTATTAGTTTTGTGCATATGGTAATAAAGCAATGTGTCTTGCTCTTTTTACTGCTGTAGTGATATCTCTTTGATGTTTAGCGCAAGCACCAGTTGTTCTTCTTGGTAAGATTTTTCCTTTATCGTTGATGAATTTTCTTAATTGTTCTGGATTTTTGTAATCTAATACAAAGTTTTTATCACTGCATAATACGCAAACTTTTTTTCTTTGTTTTCTGAATCTTGGATTGTAATCCTCATCATAGTTTTTGTTATTTCTCTTATTTTGTTTTTTGTCTGCCATTTCTTTTATTTCCCCCCTCTTTTAATTTAGAATGGTAGGTCATCACTAGAAGATACTTCGAAGTCTGCTCCCATATTTCCTGGTGCTGTATTTCCAAATGTATTTTCGAATGAGCTTGCTCCAGCTTCTCCTTCTCTTTTACTATCTGCAAAGTATGCTTCTTCTGCTACTACTTCTGTTACATAGTGTTTATTTCCTTGGTCATCATCCCAAGTTCTAGTTTGTATTCTTCCGATAATTCCTACTTGTTGACCTTTCTTAAAGTATTTGCTACAAAATTCACCAGTTTTGCTCCATGCAACGATATTGATGAAGTCTGCTTGTCTTTCTTCTCCTTGTCTTGCAAATCTTCTGTTGACTGCTAGACTGAAAGATGCTACTAGTGTGTTGTTTGTTTGTGTGTATCTTACTTCTGGGTCTCTGGTTAGTCTTCCCATTAATATTACTTTGTTCATTTTTCTATCACCTTTCTTTACTTTAAATAAAGGCCCCTTCTCTTTATTTAATTTTGTTTTTTTGCTTTTCTTTAAGCTTCTTTTCTTACTACGATAAATTTCATGATATCGTCTGTAATTCTGTAAACTCTTTCAAGTTCTTTGATTGAGTCTGGTTTTGCTTCAAAGTTGAATAATAGGTAAGTTCCTTCTGCATGTTTTTTAATTTCATATGCTAATTTCTTTTTACCCATGTTTTCAACACTTTCTACTTTTCCATTTTCATTGATTAATCCTGTGAATTTTTCTTCTAAAGCTTTTAATGCAGCTTCGTCTAAATTAGGATTAACAATGATAATACTTTCGTATTGGTTCATTATTTTCACCT
>CANEEJ010000064.1 GCA_947426525.1 uncultured Clostridium sp.
TATATCAAAGCTTTTAACAAGATGGAAAACGAGTTAAGACGCATTTATACAGAACATCAACAATGGCAGATTGAGCAAGATAAGGGCGTAGTTATTTGTCATATTTTAACAGATACAATCAAAATGAAGATTGCAGATAGCTCACACAAAAAATTTGCTTATCCTAATTATACAAATCTTATTTATCACACTTTGTTTAATAAGACTGCCAAAGAACTTGAATTTGAATATGGTGTGAAATCAAAAGAAAATTTGCGAGATTATTTTATAGGTAGCGATTTAGAAAAAGTGCAAAGTGCAGATTATAATTGAATAAAGATTAATAGAGTAGAAAAATGTAGAATAATGATGAAATATGTGGTATGATAAATACGTTACCGCCTCCTAGACAGGTGCAGAAGGGAGGTGTTCGATATGGATATACTTCTATCTTTGATAGTCGCTGTTGTGGCAAGTGTCATTAGCCATCTCATTTGCAAATGGTTGGACAGTGATGAATAGTTGGTAATCAGCCTATGGTTTAAGCCACCATGCTAAAATGGAATAGAAAACCCCAGTGTTCCAGCACTGGGGTTTTTGCTTGTCATCCGATATGGATAACTTCTATCTTTTTAGCCTATTGGCATTATAGCATATGTAATTTTGATTTGCAATATTCTTTTTTAAGAATCGTTGAATTATCATAATGTATATTTTAAACTATTTTTATTAATATGAAACTTTTTATTACTCCATCACTCCCTAATTAATATAAAATTATTAGGGAGTGATTTTGTATATATACCAATTTTTAACATAAGAAATATATAACTCAGGTCGCCATACCAAAAATATAAAAACATATGGATACCTTATGAAAAAAATGCAATAGAGTCTTTCTTAATTAATTTTATATTTTTATTTAAAAAGTATGAAAAAATTGGTGATATATCGAAATGAATACTGAAATTATTTATTATAAACAATTAATAAAAGGCCAGTCTTATTATTGTTTTCTCTAATTAGAAAATATTATAACATATATAAACATGTAAATCAATAAAAAATTAAAGTAATAAAAATGCTAGAACAATATTAGTAAGAAATATTCATTTTTAGTAAGATTAGTTTTACTAAAAAGTTTTTTTGCATTTCTTCAATGACATCAGCAGGAATATCTGTTAATTCAACAATGGTACTTGTAAATGGTAATTTGTGTTTCTTTGTATATGTGATATAATTTAAAAATAAGTGTAGTAGTTAAATTTTAAAATTAGCAACATAAGGAGAAAAAATGGAATTTGAAGTTACTATTCAAGGCATAACAGATTATATAGATTTAATTCTTAATCAAGAGAAAGAACTTACAAAAAGACCAGATAGATATGAAAAAATGTGTTTTAGGGGACATTCTGATAAAGAATATAGACTTTTACCATCATTAGCAAGAGGTAGAAAGTTTGCTTGTGATGTATCTATTCTTAACGAAGAAAGGAATATGATTGAGGAAGCTAAGTTTAAATTACCTCACATTTTTAATAATACACTTCAACCAGTAAATCTATTGGCATTATTACAACATTGGGGTATTCCAACAAGATTAATGGATATAACAATTAATCCATTAGTTGCGCTATACTTTGCAGTAAATACAAATAAGGATAAAGATGGAGAAGTTATTATTTTTATTAAAGATGATGAGAAAATTGGATATTTGAATGTTGTAATAGGATTTTATATGTAAATGCAGGAGTATATACAGAAAGGCAACATGCTCAGCAAGGAAGTTACATATTATTTAATAATGATATTGTACAAAACAGTTTTGGCAGATGTTTCAGTAAGGTTATTTCAGAAATACCTAAAGATGAGAAACATATTTGTAAAAGAATAATTGTACCAAAAGATAGTAAAAATCAGATTCTTAGTAATTTAGAAACATTAGGAATAACTCGGTCTAATCTGTTTCCAGAAAATATAGATATTATTTGCAGTGAAATTAAAGATAATGCAATGAAAAGAGTAAAGTAAAACATAAGTTAATAAAAAAATTTAAGCTTTGAATTGATATATCAAGGTATTGGTGTTAATACATACAAATAATTAGTAAAAAAATAACTGCTTAGTTTAACATACTATAAGCAGTTATTTTTGTAAGCTATTGAAGATTTTTTTTCATTTCTTCAATGACATTGGCAGGAATATCTGTTAATTCAACAATAGTGCTTGTTGGATAGTTTGCAATAATAAGCTTTTTGGCTACACTTTCAATACCTTGTTCAAATCCCTTTTCAGTTGCTTCCAGAACCATCTGATTATAATCAAGAATGGCTTTTTGTCGTGCTTCATATTCTAGTTGTTTTTGTTTATCTTGGCTAATAACTTGTAATCGTTCATAAGCACTGTCAATATAAGTGTTTTTAGAAGCTAACATTTGAAATTCCTCCTCTCGTTCAGCATTAATAAATTTAGCCCATAACAATACATCTGTATTGTTTTCTTTTAATTCTTTTGGAAGTTTTGGCAGTTCTATTACATGAAATTCCATTTTATCCGTATATAAAAAATGATGATTATCTTCCCTGATATGGAAGCAAGAATAAAATTCATCATCTGGTATTTTATTCTTGTTGGAAGTATTTTGAGTGTTTTTTAAATTATCAGGAAATAAATTAAAATTTAAAATACTGATACTAACACATTTTTTGAATTTAGTATAATTTTGTCCTGCTTGAATTTGGTCGGCATACATTTTAGACATATAGAAAAGAGAGCGGTCAGCCCATACCTTTAATTCAGCAAGTTGGATTTCAATATCAATTTCTGTGTCATCATTCATTAAAATTCGGACATCTAATATTCCTTGTTTATCTTCTTTATGTATTTTGCGTAAGTTTGTATTTAAAATGGTAGTTTCTCTTATGTCATCTGGATTCAATTTTAATATGGCAGATAAGAAACCAGTACGAGCTTTTTTATCTTCCATGATTTCCTTAAAAGCAAAATCAATTTTTGGTTTCATTAAAAATTTTGACATGTTTTTTTCCTTCCTATGTGTAATTTAATGAGGGTGACATCTTTTACAAGCAACATAGCCCATAGATGTCACTTCATCATAAGTACCTGTGTATTCGCTGTAATTCGTATTTTTAATTTTCTTTACATCTGAACAACTTGGAACGTGAAATTTTTTAGTTGAAGTATTTAAAACATAAGTAAATAGATTAGCAGATGTAGTTGCAGTTATATAAGGTTCTGTTTCCTCGTTATTATTTTCATTAGCTTCAGCATTATTATTAGAATTATTTTCGTTGTTCTCTTCATTAACAGATGGTTCAGATTCCGTTGTTGCTTCTTCAGTAGAAGTAGTTTCTTGGATTTCTGTTACATTTTCAGTCTTTGTAATAGTAGATTGATTTTCTTTTGCAGCAGAGGTCGTTTTATCCTTTATAGAACTTGTACTTTGTTCTTTTGTAGATACCTTATTTGCAACACTTTGTTGATTCGTAGTATTATTGTCGTTTCCAGAAGCAAGAGCAATAATAAACCAAAGTGAAAAAACAACACTTAATATAATTTTTGTCTTTTGAGTAAAATCTTTTTTCGTAACCCACATGTAAACAATGCCTATTGGTGGCAGAAATATAAGTAGTACCCATAGTAACCATTTTTTATCTTTACTTTTGTTCATAAAAAAAATCCTTCCTTACAGAGTATATGTATTTGTTAATAATGAATTGTGTACCTCCTTTCAAGATTATTATACAATCGTTATATACAGTTTTCAATAAAACATATACTTGTGTTTCTGAATGATTTTCAAATCGTAGTGTTACTTACGAATATTGAAAAAGGAAGGAGGAAACACAAATGATAATAAATGAATTAAAAGCTGCTATTTGTAAAATGATTGATGAAATATCAAACAAAAATTTATTAATAAAAATTTATACATTTATTAAATATTTGAAATAGCATTATAATAAAATATTAAGGATATGCGAGGATTATTTTTGCCCTCGCATATTGTCAGATAACTTATTTATGAAGTCTTGAAACAGTTTTTTACTTTCATCATCAAGTTTACAGTATTCAATAAGCAGGCTTCTAACAAAAGTGTCGTTAGACAATGTAGCAGCAGCTTTGGAAAATTCATCTTCTGTGAAATCAAGAAACATCTCACCATTACCAGTGCGCAGCCATTCTTCACGTACATTAAATTCACGACATATAGCTAATGTCATCTGTTCAGTTATTCCTCTATCTCCACTTTCTATTTTTGAAATACCTGCACCTGTAACACCTAACCTTCTTCCGAAAGCTGCTTGACTTAAAGATAAAGATTTTCTAATAACTTTTAAGCGTTCTTTCATTTTTTATTACCTCTCTGTGAATCATTCTAAGCAAAGAATAGCAAAATAACTTGGCATAGTCAATAAAAATGTAGAAAATACATTGACAAAATTAACTATGACAATTATAATTATGGCATAGCCAATAAAAGTATATCACAAACAGAAGGGAGGAAATTAAGTGAATATAGTAAAGGAAATTAAACAGGAAACTGTATCTCCTGAAGTAAAAGAGGTTGCAAAGATTCTTGAAAATTTAGATGGATATTCTATAGTGCTAGTTAGAACATATATGACAGCATTATCTGATAAGCAAAAGGTTGAAGAAATAAAGTCAGCAGTGTTATAGAAAAAATGGAAAGGAGAAATTGTGAAAGATAGAGAACAAATAACAATTCGCCTACCTGTAGAACTAATTGAATGGTTGCAACAGGAGGCGAATAATAAAGGCATAAGTTTTAATGCTTATATTCTTATGCTCTTGAACGAGGAACGAACCCATCATCAAAAAGAATAGGACCATGTGTCTTTTCCCAAATTTCGATGTGTTTCAAAATTAATTGTTCAATTTCTTTATTAGCAGAGCGACCATTATATTCTGCAATGTATTTTAGTTTGTCCATAGTTGCTGTTGGGATACGTAGACCGTATTGAGGATTCTTATGTGGTGCATTAGGCATTTTAATAACCTCCTATTGTCAATATGACAACACAATAACACAAAGAATATTTTTTGAAAAGTTATTGCCAACATATTGCCAACATATAGGTAACTATTTATAATAAATGCCAATAGGTGGATAACCACCAGAAAGCAGGTGAAAATTTGGAACAAAGAGCAAGAACTGGATTAAGGATTCCATATGAATTAAATACATGATTAACTTTAGAAGCCAAAAAACAAGGATTTTCTAAAAATGCACTTATTTTAAAAATTCTTTGGAAGTATAAAAAACAGAAAGATGAGAAAAAAGAAAAAATTATAAAAGATAGAGAACAAACAACAAAGTAAGCAACAAGAAAAGAATTTAAGGGAGTAACCGACAAGAAGTAGAAAAATAGCGTAAAAAAATGAAATATATTGCATATGAAAATAGGTAAGGGAGAAGTAATATGCGAAAGAATTTAAAAGAAGCCCGCCAGAGGGCAGGCATAACACAGAAGCAAGTAGCAGAGTATTTGGGGATAAGTGAAAGATATTATCAACGTATTGAAGCAGGGCAAAGAATAGGAGATTTTATTATATGGGATAAATTGGAAGATTTATTCAATGTTCATCAACGGAAGCTTCGCGAGATTTACTGTAATCATGCCGACAAAGTAATTCATCAAGAGAGATATTTAAAATAATAGATAATTGTAAAAGTGTTTCAATATTTGGTTCTCTTGTGCCTGCTTCATAATGTTGGTAAGCTCGTTCAGAAATTCCTAATTGAGTTGCTATATTTTTTTGAGTTAAATGGTTAGCTTTTCGCACTTCGCGTAGTTTTTCAATAAATTTCATAAGACCTCCTAAAAAAGTGTTGACACGGACAAAATGGCGTGATAGGATAAAAACACGGACAAAATGGCGTGGTAAATTTAAAATAAGTGCAGTAATACTTTATTTTATCATAAAAAAGAAGGAAAAACCAATGTTATCAGAGCAAATTGTAGAATTAGAACTTGAAAATAAAGAACTCAAGGAATTGTTGAAGTAAGTAAATGAAGATATACCAAAACCAAAAAAGTGCGAAAAATGCAAATATTATATACAACATTATGGCAGGACTGCTACAGGTATTTATTTTAAATTGTATACAAGACATTGCACTTGTGGAGTGCCAATAAGGCAGCGAAAAGGGAAGAAAGAGCCAATACCAGATGATACATGTTCTTGTTTTGAATCAAGAAAATAAGAATAATAACAGAAAATTTATTTTTTTTAAAGTGTAGCAAGAATAAATTAAGAAATGTGAGGGATGAATGTATGAATAGTTATGTAAAAATTGACAGAAATATATTAGATTGGGAATGGTGGTCTGATATAAAGACAAGTAGGTTATTTTTTTATATGATACTAAAAGCAAAGTGGAAAGATGGTAATTTTAAAGGAATAAGTGTTCCACGAGGGTCTTTTGTTTCTTCTGTAGCAAAATTATCAGAGGGAACAAATTTAACGGTAGATGAAGTAAGAACAGCATTAAAGCATTTAAAATTTACCAATGAAATCACAAGCAAATCATATGGTAAGTTTACTGTATTTACAATAAATAATTACAATACATATCAAAATAATACCGAAAAACTTACCAATAAAGTACCAAACAAATCCCAAGAAGATACCGAGCAAATCTCAAGTAAATACTGAACAAATCCCGAATAGTTCCCAAGAAGATACCAAGCAAATCCCGAACAGTTCCCAACAATAGAAGAAAGAAAAGAAGAAAAAGAAAATATAACTGTAATAGTTTCTAACGAAACTATTTGTCAGACTGATGTCCAACGTGTCATTGAAAAATGGAACGAGCTACAAGGCTGTGGTATAACGCCTATATCAAGACTAGGCAGTAATTCCAAGCGGTATAAATCATTAATGGCGAGGATTAGGGAATATGGTATATCAAATGTTCTTACTGCAATGGATAGGGTAGCAGCAAGTGATTTTTTGCAGGGAAAAAATAATAAAGGCTGGGTAATAACATTTAACTGGTTTGTTTTACCAAACAACTTCCCTAAAGTTTTTGAGGGAAATTATAAGGTTAATCAAAATGTGCAAAAAAGTAAAAAGAATAATTTTAGTAATTTTGAACAACGTGCTTATGATTTTAATTTATTAGAAAGTCAATTATTAAGTAATTGAGTAACAAAAGAAAGTAATTAGAAAAATTGGAGGTTTTGGAGTGACAGAGAGTGAAGCAATTGAAGTATTGACAGATAGACATACAAGTATTGGAACAACAAAATGTGATGATGTGGCTTGGAGAAAATTAAAACCTGCAATAGATATAGCTGTTAATGCTCTTGAGGAAATCCAGCAGTACCGAGCAATCGGAACGGTCAATGAATGTCGGGAGGCAAGGGAAAGGCAGAGGATTAATAAACTTATTTTAAATGAAAATGAAGAGAAGGGAGTTAAAAGAATGGCAGAGAAGAATTGTGAACTTGAACTTTACAAATTGATTATGGAGGGGGCTAATTGTGGTTTTCCTTATGTATCTGAATTTGGCTGGATAAATGAATGTCAATTTGTCGTTTGGGTTGATTATCTTTGGGTTAAAGAATTTATGGACAAGTTGATAGAAATTTTTTGAGATGGCATATTTGAAGATTGTCGCCATTTTCATGCAACCATGCAATCACATGCT
>CANEEJ010000065.1 GCA_947426525.1 uncultured Clostridium sp.
GGCTGTTGCTGCTGCTTCATTACCACTTAATCTTTCTCTTATACTCATTTTTATTATCATTCCTTTCTTGAGTTTTTTCAAACTATTCTTCCTTCATTTCAATTGCACCGAATGGGCAAACCTTAGCACAAACGCCGCACCCTTTGCAATAGTCATAATTGAAATCTTCTCTTAACATATCTTTGTTTACTGGAATTGCATCCTCTGGGCAAACTGGGAAACAAAGACCACATTGTTTACATTTATCACTTAAGAAAACAGGACGGATGCTTCTCCAATCTCCAGTTTTAAATTCTTTTGCATTTCCAGAAGTATAAATATTACCACCGATTGTTAGTTTTTCCATCGGGGTTTGGTTATTAATATCTGTCATATCTTTTTAACCTCCTTTAGGGCTAATTCTAAAGCTTTCATATTTCCATCGATCACTTCAGGTTTTTTAGCAAATTTATGTTTAAAAGAACCTTTCATATCTTCTAATAAAGCTTCATCTGTCATAATACCACTTACTTTAACAATAGCAGCAAGCATTGGTGTATTTGGAAAATATCTTCCTAATGCTTCTTCAGATATTTTTCTAGCATCAATCGTATAAATATTTCCTTTGTATCCTTTTAGAGCTGTTTTTAAATAATCAGCTGATTTTGTTGTATTGATAACAATAGCGCCAGTTTCTTTTAAACCAGCTGTGACATCAACACATTCTAAAAGTGTATCATCAACAACTACAACATAGTCAGGTTCATAAATATTGCTGTGAATAGTAATAGGGTCACTACTGATACGATTATAAGCTGTAATAGGAGCTCCCATTCTTTCTGGCCCATATTCTGGAAAACCTTGAATGTATTTTCCTGTATTAAAAGCAGCATCTGCTAGCAATAGTGAAGCTGTTTTAGCACCTTGACCACCTCTACCATGCCATCTAATTTCTATTAAGTTATCCATGTTCGATAGCCTCCTTTTTATTTAAAATTTTATGGCTTTAGTATATGCCTAAACAAAGGTAATGTCAAGTAAAAAAAGTCGATTTAGAATGGGTGTTCAAGGAAGTGAGACGGTTAGGGACAGGTCTTAACTGTCTCATTTTTATATTTTGGATAAAATTTACCTTATTAAAAAACAAAAATGAGACAGTTAAGACCTGTCCCTAACCGTCTCACTCTTTACAAATTAATTTTTTCTGTTATAATAGAAAAAGAAAAATAAGAAAGGGGAATTTATTATGAAAAAAGAAGTCAAAATAGCAATAGGAATTATAATAGGTGTGATTGTAGTGGCTCTTGTTTTAGCAGGAGGATATTTGTTTTTTAATGAAAATAAGGAAAAAATTAAGGTTGTAGGAGAATTTCAAAAAATTGAAGGAATAACCAATCAAGAAAACTTTGAGAAAGAACAATTACAAGAAATAACCAATCACATAGTAGCAACAGGAAAATATGCAAGTGTTGAAAAAGCTGGTAAAAAATATGCTAACGATATTTTTAGTACAGCCTATGAATTAAAAACATTATTACAAGATGAGAAGATGGCACAAGTATTAACAGCAAGTAACTATCAAGAAGATGGGCCAGAATTTGTAGAAACTAAAAAATATTTAAGTGAAACGAAACAAAAATTAGAAGATGGAAAAGCTCAAATGTTAGCTTATGTAGAAGAAGATAAAATTAATTCTTACATAACAAACGAAACAACAGATGAAGCATGTATTGCATTATACAAACAATTATTAGCAGAAGATATCAATATGACAGAAGCAGAAAAAAATGAATTAGCAAGCTCTATTGATAAAGTAGTATCTATGTTAGATATTGAAATGGAGGTAATAGACTTTTTAATTGCTAATAAAGGAAAGTGGCAAATACAAGGAGAACAAGTTTCTTTTGCTTCTAACAGTCTTGTACAAGAATATAACGCTTTTTTAACAAGATTAAGAATATTATAGGGAAAAATTAGGTATAATTTATAGCAAGAAAGGAGCTCATAAATGAAAGATATTGAAATAACAGATAGCATAAAATATATAGGAGCAGATGATAAAGATATTCGATTATTTGAGGGACAATATGAAGTACCAAATGGAATGGCGTATAACTCTTATTTGATAAAAGATGAAAAAAATGTAGTATTAGATACGATTGATAAAAAGGTAACTAATACATGGTTAGAAAATCTAGAAAAAGAACTAAAAGGAGAGAAAGTAGACTATTTAATAATATCTCATTTAGAACCAGACCATGCTTATAATATCGGTTTATTAGCTAAAAAATATCCAGACATGAAAATTGTAGGAAATAATATGACCTTTACTATGTTACCAAACTTTTTTGATATCGATTTAACGGAGCGAAAAGTAGTAGTAAAAGAGGGAGATACTTTAAACATTGGGAAACATACTTTGCAATTTTTTATGGCTCCCATGGTACATTGGCCAGAAGTAATGGTGACTTATGAGCAAACTGAAAAAATATTATTTACAGCAGATGGATTTGGAAAATTTGGAACACTTGATACAGACGAAGACTGGGATTGTGAAGCTCGTAGATATTATTTTGGAATTGTTGGAAAATATGGAGCACAAGTACAAGCTTTATTAAAAAAGGCAGAAACTTTAGAAATTAAAACAATTTGCCCATTACATGGACCAATCTTGAAAGAAAATTTAGAGCATTACCTAGAAAAATATAATATTTGGAGTAGTTACCAGCCAGAAAATGATGGCGTATTTATAGCTTGTGCATCTATCTATGGAAATACATTAGAAACTGCTAAAAAACTAAAGGAAATATTAGAAGAAAAAGGAGCTAAAAAAGTAGTTTTAACAGATTTAGTAACAGAAGATATGGCAGAAGCAGTAGAAGATGCTTTTCGTTATGATAAAATTGTGTTGGCAGCATCTAGTTACAATGCAGGTGTGTTTGTCCCAATGGAACAATTTTTACACAAACTAAAAGAACGAAACTACCAAAATCGTAACATTGCTATTATCGAAAATGGCTCTTGGGCTCCATCTGCAGCAAAAACAATGAAAGCTATTTTACAAGAAATGAAGGATATTACTATAGTAGAACCAGCAGTTACCATTAAATCTACTATGAAACAAGAAACAATAGAACAACTTGAAAATTTAGCTACTAATATATTAGGAGGTGAATAATATGAAATATAAATGTACAGTATGTGGTTATATTTATGATGATGAAAAAGAAGGCGTAAAATTTGAAGAACTACCAGATGATTGGACTTGTCCTTTATGTGGGGTTAGTAAAGATTTATTTGAAAAAGTAGAAGAATAAAAATTAAGTTTAAAACAGGATAGGTTGTACTATGCTGTTTTTTACTTGTAATTTACATAAAAATATGATATAGTAATCTTGTAACATATCGTAATTGAAATTCATGGTCAGGGAATTTTAAATCCTATTTAATAATTTAAGGAGGAATTAACAATATGGCAATTGAACAAGCAAATCGGTATTTTAAGGAAAGAACTAAAAAGGTATATATTGAAAGGGGCGAAAAAATAGAAACTTTTGAAGAATACCTTAGCCACAGATATCGAGATAATTGTTACTGTTATAGTGCATATGCGCTGATGGGTTTAAAGCCAGATGATTTTCTCGTAAGAGGTTCCATTGATTTAGAAGATTGGAAAGAATACCAGCATGGTTGGGTTGAATTTAAGTTTGAAGGAAATGAATATGTGTTTGACTCTAAGATTAAAGGAGTAGTACTGAAGCGAGAATGGGATAAAAGATTTAATCCTAGAGTTGAGTATCGAAAAACGCAAGAAAAAATCTTAAGTGAGTACTTAAAGGAAAGCTGTGCATTTGAAATTAAAGAAGGTTTTTGGCAATTCAGAGGTATTGTGATGAATACAAGCAAAGATAATATTTCGTACAGGGATCTTATTGTTAACGACGAAAAGAATGGACATGTTCCATCTGCATTAAGGCTGGCTCGTGTAGAGATAAATAAATATAGTGGTGAAATTACAAGATTTATAGCGTATGCGGAGTATTCTGGCTAAAATAAAAAAAGATTAAGTAACTGACCATACTTAATCTTTTTTTATTAGTTTTTGTCTTTATTTTCATTTTTATTTTTCGAAGCTTTTTTTGTTTCTTTAGGAATTACAATATTAGTAGGTTTTTCTTTGGTAGATTTTGGTTTTGCAACATTTAAATGGTCATATACTGGTGAAATATCTAAATCAGAACCATCGCCAGAAACGACTTCTAAATTCTTTTTTTCTTCCATAACTAAATTCCTCCGCTTTTTATTAAATTAATAGTAACACATAAAAAACAAAAGCGCAACTTAAAAATAAAAAAATATTGACAGATTAGCGATTTTCTGGCATAATATACTAAGTGAAAAAATTTCGTAAGAAGGGAAATAAATGGAAATTAATCAAATAAAGGCAGTTATAGAAGCCAGTCTTTTTGCTGCGGGAAGACCTGTAACAGAAAAAGAATTAATGTTAAGTCTAGAAATTCCAGAAGAAGATATTGAGAACATCATTGCTAATATGCAAGAAGAGTACAAAGAGCAAGTAAGAGGAATTCAAATTATAAAAATAGACCATAGTTATCAATTAAGCACAAAAAAAGAATTACATGATTATATTTATCCTATCTTAGATAAGAGAAATAAGCCGAATTTGTCTAATGCAGCGTTAGAAACATTGGCAATCATTGCTTATAATCCTAAAATAACAAGGGCAGAAATAGAGGCAATTCGAGGTGTATCGGCAGATGCTTGTGTTTATAAATTACTAGAATATGGGCTAATTCAAGAAGCTGGTAAAATAGATTTGCCAGGAAAGCCAATGTCTTATCAAACAACAACAGAGTTTTTAAGAATGTTTGGTTATACTTCTTTAGAAGATTTACCAGAATTACCACGATATAAATTGGACGAAAACAAACAAATTGTAATAGATGAATTAATTGACCAACAAGAAGAAGCAAAAGAAGAAGGTAAAATGGAGGCTCCAATGCCCGAAAGGGAAGGAGAAGAAAATTAAAATTACAAAACATTAAAAATAAAAAATTTAGGAGGAAACAAAAAATGAGTAATAACAAAGAATTTGTAAAGGACATTACCAATATTGATGAGGATTTTGCACAATGGTATACAGACATCGTATTAAAAGCAGAGTTAGCTGATTATACAGCAATCAAAGGATTTATTTCTATTAGACCTTATGGTTATGCTATTTGGGAAAATATCCAAAATTATGCAGACAAAAGATTTAAAGAACATGGGGTAAAAAATGTATCAATGCCAGTTCTAATTCCAGAAAGTTTATTAAATAAGGAAGAAGAACATGTAGAAGGTTTTGCACCAGAAGTAGCATGGGTTACCATAGGAGGAGGAGAAAAACTAGAAGAAAGACTATGTGTAAGACCAACATCTGAAACAATTTTCTCAACCATGTATTCAAAATGGCTAAACTCTTGGAGAGACTTACCATTTTTATATAACCAATGGTGTAGTGTTCTAAGATGGGAAAAAGAAACAAGACCATTCTTACGTTCAAGAGAATTTTTATGGCAAGAAGGACACACTATTCATGAAACAGCCAAAGAAGCAAAACAATTTACTTTAGATATGTTAGAAGTTTATGCCGATGTAATTGAAAATTTATTAGCAATTCCAGTATTAAAAGGACAAAAAACGAAAAAAGAACAATTTGCTGGAGCAGAAGAAACTTACACAGTAGAAACTTTAATGCATGATGGAAGAGCTTTACAAGGAGGAACATCACATTTCTTTGGACAAAACTTTACTAAACCATTTGATGTAAAATTCCAAAATAAAAATGGAGAACAAGAATATGCTTATCAAACATCTTGGGGAATTAGTACTAGACTAATTGGAGCTGTTATTATGGCACATGGAGATAACAGAGGATTAAAGTTACCACCGTATGCAGCACCAATTCAAGTAGTTATTGTTCCAATTGCACAAGAAAAAGGAAATGTATTAGAAGAAGCAGAAAAAATAGAAAAAACTTTAAAAGAGAAATTCAGAGTAGAATTAGACAATAGAGACAACTATACAGTAGGATATAAATTCAATAACTGGGAAATGAAAGGTGTACCAGTAAGAATTGAAATTGGACCAAAAGAAATCGAAAGAGGAGAAGTTATCTTAACAAGACGTGACACCTTAGAAAAAATGCCAGTAAAAATAGAAGAATTAGAAGAAGTAATTGAAAAATTGTTACAAGACATTCATCAAAATATGTTCAATACTTGTAAAAAGAGAATGGAAGAAAAAACAACAGTAGCACATAACATGGAAGAACTAGAAAAAAATATGAATGAAAACCAAGGATTTGTAAAAACAATGTGGTGTGGTTCACAAGACTGCGAAGACAAAGTAAAAGAAGTAACAGGAGCACCATCAAGATGTATACCATTTGAACAAGAACACTTAGGCGATACATGTGTATGTTGTGGTAAAAAAGCAGATAAAATGGTTGTATGGGGAAGACAATATTAGTCTTCTCTTTTTTTTGCCACAAGGGACGGTCCTTTTTGGCAAAAAACATTCACATAAAAAACACAAAGAAAATATTAATTCGTAACAATAAAACCATATGATTAAGCATATAATATAGATAAAGAGAGGTGCTAAACTCAAATGAAGACTAAAAAGAGAAGTAATTTAATAAAAGTTGAAAATTTTATAGACTATAAGCAAGAGTTGAAGATAGAGGATGAAACGTTCCAGAAGCTTATGTTTATTTATTCAGCAGCAATTCGAGAGTTAGAGACTAAAATAGGAATATTGAAAGATGAATTTAAAATCTTGTATCAATATGATTTGATTGACCATATTGATACAAGAATAAAAGAGCCGCAAAGTATTAAGAGTAAAATGAAAAAAAGAGAAATACCTTTTACATACAAAGATATGATTGAAAATATTAATGATATTGCAGGGATTCGAGTGATTTGTCCCTTAAAAAAAGATATATTTTCTACATTAGAATTACTGCGCAAATTGCCTGGTATTACTATTTTAAAAGAAAAGGATTATGTGACAAAACCTAAAAAGAGTGGATATTCTAGCTATCATTTGATTGCAGAAGTACCAGTTACTTTATCTCATCAAAATATTTATGTAAAAGTGGAAATTCAAATTAGAACGGTTGCGATGGACTTTTGGGCTACGTTAGAGCATAAGGTGAAATATAAACCAGAAGAAGAGATTAGTAAACAAGAAGCAAAAGAGTGGGTGAATTGTGCTAAGATTATTAATAAATTGGATAATAAAATGATGTTATTGAACTAATATGGTTACTATTGAGAAATAATAATATTTTTCTGCTAATAGATTGACAATTTAATTAAAAGCATATAAAATGAACACATAAACGACAAAAATGTCGTGAAATAAAATGTATAATACATAGAATACAAGAAATACTAAAGAAAGAGGAGAAAAAGAGGGATGGATTGGATTGCAAAAAAAGAAAAAAGTAATGGAATTACTTTGATAGCTTTGGTAATAACAATCATTATTTTACTAATCTTAGCAGGAATAAGTATAGCGATGTTAACAGGAAGCAATGGACTACTAACCAAAGCATTAAAAGCAAAAGAAGAACATTTAATTAGTCAATATAAAGAAGAGCTAAATTTAATTATAA
>CANEEJ010000066.1 GCA_947426525.1 uncultured Clostridium sp.
TATGCTAAGTTTGATTTTTATGTCTCTATGTTTATCCCCCACTCCCCAAAAAACATCAAAAAGACACTCCTACGGATAATAATTTATCCATAGGAGTGCAATATTTACACGGTTCCATCCTATTTTTCACTTAATTCTTTAAGAAGGTAACGGTTCTTATCCGCCTAGCTTATTCACTAGGAACTTATGAAGAGTTAGTTTTTGGGATATGTTTTCTTAAATTGGCTTTCAGCCTATGACCAATTCTCTCTAAAAGTAACCTTTATCTTACTTTTTCTCTTACTCGTTTTTATTTTTTCACTTAATAATATAATTTTAATATTTTTTTTGAAAAAAGTCAATAGAAATTGTTTACTTTTTAAAATTCTTGTTGTATAATAGGAAAGTATTTTAAAGATGTGTCCCTCATCCGACATAAATGTCGGAAAAGAACCGTCCTAAATAACGACATGCTTCCATAGCTCAGTCGGTAGAGTGCTACCTTGGTAAGGTAGAGGTCACGGGTTCAATTCCCGTTGGAAGCCCCATTAAAAAAGTTGCTAGATTAAATTTCTAACAACTTTTTATTTGTTTATTTATTTAATTACTTTACTGCTTTACAATATTTTTGTTTTAATCGTTTTCATTGAACATATTTTTAATGGCTTTTTTTCGTATTCTTTGGATGGCATTGTCTACTGATTTCACAGGAGAGTCTAATTTTTGTGCAATGGTTACATAGCTTTCTCCTTTTATAAATCGATCTAAAACTTGTTTTTCAAATTTGCTTAAGTTTTTGTTGACTGCTGTTTCTACTTCATTATAGTATTCTTTTTTCATGACAGTTTCTAATGGGTCTTCTATGGTTTTGCTATTAAATGTGTCTATTAATTCTACACTATCTTCTTCATTGTTATCATAAGCTGAAGTGTTTAAAGATAGATAAGAATTTAGAGGCATATGTTTTTGTCTGTTGGAGCTTTTAATAGCTGTTATTAATTGTCTTTCAATACAGATATTAGCAAATGATTTAAACGAGTTTTGTTTTTCTTCATCAAAACTTTTGATAGCTTTAAATAGTCCTATCATTCCTTCTTGCATAATATCTTCTCTTTCTGCTCCTATCATAAAGTATTTTCCTACTTTCATATTTACTAAGTTTTTATATTTTTCTAGTAAATAGGAAAGAGCTTTTTCGTCTCCTTCTTTAATTAGAGATACAATTTGTTCGTCTGTTAAATTATGATATTGATCGGTTGTATAATATATGTTTTCATTTTGCATGTGTGTTTTAATACCTCCAATGTGTACTTCTTTTAGTATTATATCTGTCAGATCCAGCGTTGTCAAGCAGTTTTCTAGGTTTTTTCACTTTATAATCCTAATTCTTCTTTTATCATATGCCAAATATCATCTGTTTCCATTCCTTTTTGCCAAGAACCAATGCCTGCTAATTTGTTTTCGTTGATTAAAGATATTTTCGCTTTTAGTGAATCGTTATCTTCTATCCAAATTTGCTTTTTGTTTCCATTGTCTGTATATTCTACATAATTTTGTTTTAATACATCATCCCATTTCTTTTGGGTATCATCTGGAATTACTTTGTTGATATTTTTCATAGCAACCGTATTGCTTGTTGATTTTCCTTCTTGGTTTGTTGTCCAAACCCTTGTATAAAATGGAACTGCTAAAATAATTTTATTGGAATCAATTTCTTCTGTTTGTAAAAATTTATTTAAACTTAACTTAACCCAATCGTATCCTGCTGTAGTTCCTGGTTTTGTACTAGATACACCATATTCATCATAAGCCATAAATACAATATAATCTGCTACATCTCCTATTACATGTCTATCAAAACACATAGACCATGTTTCTCCTCCATCTGGTGCTGTTACATCCACTGAAGTTACTTTTCCTATTTCTTTTAATCTAGGTGTTAGTTCAATAATAAATCTTGAAAACATATCTTTGTCTTCTTGTTTCATATTTTCAAAGTCTATATTGATACCATCTAAATTATATTTTACACATGCTTTTACAATATTCTCAATCAATTTTTGTCTTTTCTCATAACTATTCATAATGCTAGATGTAGTTGCTAGACTTTTACTTGCTGCTTCTGCGTTAGAAACCATTGGCCATACTTTGTAATTATTTGAATGAGCCCAATTGATATAAGCCTCTCCTTTATCTCCTACATTTTCTTTAAAGTTTCCTTTTTCATCTAAGTAGAAAAAGGCAGGTGATACAACATTAATACCTTCTATTGTTGTTCCGCTTCTATCTGGTGCAGAACCAACAGAAGAATAATAATCCCAAGTCAAATTAATTTTTCCTTCAATTTGTTTTTCTTCTTCCATTTCTTCACGAACGGTATATTCATTTTCTAATTTATCTGCTTTTACATATCCTAATTTCCCATTTTCTGTTCGAATTCTTGCATATCCTTTATCTTTTGATACAACAATAACACTTTGTCCTTTTTTAATTCTATCTACTGTTTTTGCAATTATTTTAGTAGAAGATTTAACAGGTAAGTTTGAAGATACAATTGCTCTTTTTTGTTCTTTGTCAAGAGAGTCCATTGTAACAACTTTTGTGTCTTCGATATTTTGAATTTCGATATCATAAACATCTTTCATCTCAGAAATTGGTAAATATTCTGTATTTTCTTTTTTAATAGCATGGGCGTAGATTTTCTTTTCAGAACCATTGATAGTAATGCTGTTTTTGTCAAATCCTATTTCTGCTATTTTCTTATCATAAGTTGTTATCAGTTTATTATTTTTTTCTTCTTTGTAAATATATTTATCAAAGAAATTAGCAACATCTGATTTTGAAAGATAAATAATATTATCTTCTATTAATACATCATTTTTTAAATTTGATGTTACATTTTTGTTATTGATAACTAAATTTGTCTTTTTATTTTTATCTAATATGATGTAATCGTTTACAATTAATCCAGTAAACATGATTATCACAATAGCTAATAGCGTAAAAAAGGTTCTCGTTATTATCTTTTTCTTTTTTTCAATTTCTTCTTTTGTCATTCTTTTGCCTTTTCTTTTTCTTTTTTTTATTTCTTCTTCCATTTTTTCTTCCTTCCTCTCTCGTAATTATTCTTTGAACGTTTTTACTATATCATAAATCTTTTATTTAGCAAATACTTTTTTCTATTTTTGTAAAGCTCTTTTCATCTTTTTCAACTCTTCTTTTTGTTGTTCTGTTATTCGATAAGATTCTCTTGCCTTTTGTAATGTTTTATTGTAAGTAAAATTATCTAGCGCTGTCGTTGTTTTTAAATATTGTATGGTTTTATCATAAAATTTAATTAGACAAATTGATATTGCCCAAGCAATTGCCATTTGAACATAATAAGCTTGACTAGAAACGCTATCAAAAATTTTAAAATCTTTTTCTAGGTAATCTTCTTCAATGAAAAAATCTAATATCATAACAATAGCAAATCGAAGTTCAAATTCTTGCTTAGATGTCAAATATTTTTGTATCAAATTCCACATTTCTTTTTTACGCTTTTTCGTAACTTTTAATCCTGCACAAAATACATCACAAATAGCCCAATTATCAATTTTAGGAACAAAAGTTTCAATATGTTTTTGTATGATTTCAAAATTCTCTTTTTCCAATCCTATTAGCATTCCTTGTAGCATAATTTCTTCATAATATTGGTTATCTATTTGTTCTAATAATTCTTCTATCTCGTAGCTTTTAGCTAATTCTTTGGCATAATTTCTTAAAACTGGTACACGTATGCCTATTATATTTTCAATTCCCGGACATAGTCCACTATGAAATTCTTTATATTTTAAATCTGCTAATTCTAATAATTTTTCTTTTATTTTTTGTTTCATTCTTCACATCATCCTTTCTTCTATGACCTATTTTATTACATTTTTCTACTAAATACTAGTATTTTGGACATTTTTTTGTTATAATAAAATCATTAAATTGGAGGTCGTTATGGAAATTTTAGATGGTACTAATCAAATTGATGAAAATAAATTAAAAGAATTTGCTTGTGGTATTCGAAATGGTAAATTGTGTTTATTTCCTACTGAAACCGTTTATGGCATTGGAAGTAATGGATTAGATGAAAAAGCCGTTGCTAAAATTTATGAGGCAAAAAAAAGAGAGAAAAAAAATCCAATTAATTTATTAGTAAGTGATATGGCAATGATTGAACATGTAACAAAAGATATTTCTCCTCTTGAATATCAATTGATGGAAGCTTTTTTCCCTGGCCCTTTTACGATTATTTTAAAGAAAAATAAAAAGGTTCCTGATATCGTAACAGCTGGTTCAGATTTGGTCGGAATTCGTATGCCAAGTGGTAAAATTGCTAAAAAATTAGTAGAATTGGTTGGAGTTCCTCTTGCTGCTCCTAGTGCTAATATTTCTGGTAAATTGAGTGGAACAAATTTAAAAGATATTATAAATGAATTTTCTGTTTGTGTTGATTATGCCATTGATGGTGGTGAAAGTAAAATTGGAATGGAATCAACAATTGTAAGAGTGTTAGATGGTGTTCCTCATATAGTAAGACCTGGTAGTATTACACCTGAGCAAATAAAAGCTGTTGCTGGAAATGTTGTATTAGAAAAAAATAAAAATGATATTTTACCAAGTTCTAATTTAAAACATTATCAACTAGACCGTAGTGCTACTTTAATTTATCATGATAATAATCAGAAAATGATAGACCAAATAATTGATTTAGCAAAAAATTATACAAATCCTATTGTTATTTGCTGTGAAGAAAATGCAGGGTTTTATCCTTTTTCAAATGTACTAGCAGTGGCTTCTAAAAATTCGTTAGAAGATTATTCTAAAAATCTTTTTTCTTGTTTGCGAAAGGCTTCTTCCCTTTCTTCTGATATGATTTTTGTGGAAGGTGTTAAAAAAGAAGGATTGGGAATTGCTATTATGAATCGCTTAGAAAATGTATGTAATACTTGCTTTTTAGCATAAACAAAGCATAGGAGATATTTCATCCCTTATGCTTTTTCTAATTGGATAGTCAAATCTCTATTTATATATTCTTCACTAAAACTCAATGTTTCTTTTCCGGTCTTAAAATTGTTCACTAGCTTTCCTATCTTATTGTCAGATACTACCTTTAATAAGATTGACAATGAATCTCTATTAGGTAAAAAATCAACTCTTTTTCCACCTTTTCTTTTTATATTTTCCAGTCCAGCTAATGTTAATATAGTTCCATATCCTCTTCTTTCAAATCCTTTATGAGTTTGAATATAGTTTACTCCCCAATGTTCCAAATCTGTATCATCATAACATTCATAGTCTCTATGAGGAGTGGCATATAAAAAAGAAACTATTTTTTCGTTTTCTATTATATAAACAACTGCGTTAATAGGATGATTTTTAAAAAATTCATTCCAATTTTCTGGACCCAAAAAATCATTGTGGTCATTACTGCTACATAATTTTTGACTGATTGTAATCTCATTTAAGCTTTCTTGATAGAAATGAGGATTTTTCTTAAATTCTTTTTCTGTTAATTCTTTTATCATATATTTAGGTTTTATGGTATCTTTAAAATTCATTTTTCCCTCCAATAGTGATATTATAGCATGATTTTTAATGTCTTGTCAATTTTTTATGTTTATCTATTGAAATATTACTTAAACCATGATATAATTTTAAAAATTTTATAATTATCCTTTGCAATACTTAAGTAGGCAGTAACTTAAGTTTAACTATATAGTAACTTGTCAACACTTCTTATTAGAAGAAAGGAGAAATCATATGTACGATAAAATATGTGATATTTGGAGAAAATTATGGAGTTTTAAAGGATGCTTTATGTCCTTCCTCTTCTTTTTCTTTGTCATTTTCATATTCTGGTTTGCCCCAAAACTCATAGCAGATAATGGTTGGGAAAGACTCACTCATTATTCAGAAGATAGCTACAAAAATCTTGAGGAAGAAGCAAACTATATTATTGAATCGAAAGATTTTGATACAGATTATAATTTGCAAATTCAAGCTTATAATAATTTTACTAATTATTTGTGTTTCGATTTGTCTGACGATTCTGCAACTGTTACTGTTGAGGTCGAAAATTATGGTGAACCTAAACAAGAAGTAATTGATATTACAAGGAACTTTCAATCTGCTTCTAGTTTTCTCTGGATTACTTGTTTAGCAATATTTGTTCTTTGTTGTGCTTTTTCTTTATTTGCACTTATTATACTTCTTGTTGTATCTTGTTTGCTTAGATTTTTAGCTTGGATAGCTCATAAAATAATATCTTAAATACTGCCAATGAGACAATTAGGGACTGTCCCTAATTGTCTCATTTTATTAGTCACATGATTTCATATCATTCATATAAAACTTTCTTTCAGCTAATTTATCTTGAACGCCTCTAAGTGCTTCTCCAAATCTTTGGAAGTGAACTACTTCTCTTTCTCTTAAATATCTTAATGGGTCTAAAACATCTGGATTATCACGACAAAGGTCAATTAACTTTTCATAAGTTGCTCTTGCTTTTTGTTCTGCTGCTAAGTCTTCTTGTAAGTTTGCAATTGGGTCACCCTTACAAGCAATATAGGCTGCTGTAAAAGGTACTCCATTTGCAGATGCTGGATATACATCAACTCCATGGTCTGTATAATATGGTGCTAATCCTGCTTTTTCAATTTCTTCAATAGATGCTCCATCTGTTAATTGGTGTACAATTGTTCCTACCATTTCAAGGTGTGCTAGCTCTTCTGTACCTATGTCATTTAGGATTGCTTTCGCTTTTTGGTCTGGCATGCCAAATCTTTGTGATAAATATCTTAAAGAAGCGGCAAGTTCGCCATCTGGTCCCCCATATTGTGAGATAATTACTTTAGCAAGTCTTGGGTCTGGACACTTAATATTAATTGGATATTGCAATGTTTTATTATAAGTCCACATTAGAAATTCCCCCTTTCCCATGGCCATGGTTCTTCTAACCATCTCCATTTATTACAAGGGTAATTAATGGTTAGTGGTCCATATACTTTTTGATATTTATCTTTTAATTCTTTAACTTGTTTGCAATATTTTCTATGCAAACAAAGTGCCTTTTCATCTTCTGGATGAGTATCTAAATATAAAGCTAATTCTGTAATAGCAAAGTCATAGCATCTAATTTGTTCTATCATTTCTCTTCTTGCATCACAATCCACTGTTCTCTCTACTTCACAGTTACATGTACATTCGCATCCACAATTTCTATTTTCTTCTAACGACATTGATTACACCCCTTTCCAATTTTATT
>CANEEJ010000067.1 GCA_947426525.1 uncultured Clostridium sp.
TGGTTTATTTTCTTTTTATTTGAATTTTTATCGAAATAAAAAATGGATTTTAAAATTTTATTCTACTTTTAAATTATAATCTTATTTAAACATACTTTTGTAGTTTTTTCAATAGTTTGCATCACACTTTTCATCGCAATTTTCGAACTTTTTCGCCAATTTGATAATATATATTAGATACATTTTTAAAAGGCTTATTTCCATTTCATAGAAATAAGCCTAAAAATAATTTATTCATACATTGGTAAATTGTCAATTTTATTATCACTCATAATTATATCATAATGTTGTTTCTTATACTAGTACTTGTGTGATTCTTTTGCTATAGTTATCTACATAACTTTACTTTTTAAACATCCACATATAAAGCTAAACGGAAACCAATGCTGCCACCACTAGCGAACGGACTGTAGCTGTCGCGATAGGAAGCGGGATCTTGACTGCCATCGCTATTGTAATCGCCTCCTCTGCTAACTCGATAGTTAGTGTGGTGAGCTTCCATTGTCCATTCACTTACATTTCCTGCCATGTCATAGATGTTTCTTACTTTATTACTAGCATTACTATCAACACCTATTCCAGTAAGATGGTTAGGATTTCCTGTACTATAATTGTCTTGATACCAACCTTTTCCTTTACCATCTTTTAGATAAGATTCATCATTAAAGAATTTTAATGTGGCATCCCATTGTACTCCATATATTAATGTACTTGTTACTTTTCCTTTATATGTCTTATCTTTGATAAAATTTTTCGCTAATTCTACAGCTCCTCCTGTTAATACTGTCATATCTTTTGAATTACTCCATGGAACAGCATTATAGACAGGTTTATTCTTTTTTACTACTACTTTTTTATCTTCATTTTCACCTTCAGATCCAGCTTCATATCTTCCAATGTAGAAACCTTTGTTATCTTTTACACTTTTATACATCTTCTCTACTTCTGTTTCTTTTGCTATTCCATCTCCTACTGGTTCATAATACTGTCCTGATGTTAACCCTGTTGTCGTAAATGTACATGTTTGTGGATTTCCACTAATATATCCGCTTACTCTTATAAAATTGTTGAAGTTTTCTACTGGCACCCATACAAATTCATTTCCTATACTTTTGTGATTTTCATCAATTGCATCTGTTATTACTAATCCATTTTCTATCTTATTGATTGTGCTTGATATTCCTATTGCAAATCCTTCTGGGATTACAGCTGTTTTGTTTCCGTCTGTGTAAGTTTGTGTTGATGTGTAGATATCTGAAAAGATTTCTGTTGTTCCTATATTTGTGATGGCTATTTGTTTCGTTGTTGTTTCTCCATTACTTCCTTCTACTGTTACAATATATACTCCATTTGTCGTAACTGGGAAGCTAGTAGTATTGGTATTAGTTACAGATTTTCCATCCGGTTTTGTTATTTTTGTTATTTTTTCTCCTTCTCCTATCGTTGCTGTTATCGTTACTGTTACTTCTGTTCCTTCCTCTACTTGCTCATCTGTACTTAAGTTATAATCTACAACTGGTTTTACTACTTTTCTGGTTACATTTCCATTCCCTTCAATCACAAAGGTATATCCATCTAAATCCACTTCAATTGGAAATCCTCTATTTGTATCTCTTATCTCTCCTACATTTGGTATCTTTCTTAGCTCTTCTTTTACCTTATCTGCTGATAGTTTTCCTTCGTTGTCAAAGCTTCCCGCTACTGCAATTTTTACTTGTTCCTCAGCATTTGCTTTTTTCGTTTCTGTTTTAGCAGCATTAGCTTTTGTCAACAATCCATTTTCTCCTGTTATGGTCGCAATACTTATTCCTGCTAAGATTAGTAAAATGATAATTGTGATTACTAGTGCAATTAAAGTAATTCCTTTTTCCCTCCTCATTTTCTTTTTTCTCCTTGTTTGTTTTTCACATAGTTTATCCTTTGTGTAAATTTTTTATACGTTATACATATATGTGTTAGTTATATGATACATAAACTTTTATGTATTGTCAATGAGTTTTTATCATTTTCAAAAAGTTTCATCTTAAAATATAAATCACTACAAAAAAAGATGAAATCCTAAAATTCCATCTTTTTATTTAAATAATTCCTCTATCGCTTTTCGATAAATATTTTTTATTATTTCATATCCATTGTCTACAACTTCTGCAAAAATAGTTCCACAAACTCCTGAATTCATCTCCATAACATATAACTTATCATCTGTAGTATGAATAATATCAATCGTTGTAAAATTCATGTTCATAGCCTTTCCCGCTTGTTTTGCCAATTTTTCAATTTCTTGATATAACTCACCTTTCTCTAATATAGTAGGAATGGCACCTCCGCTTAAATTATGTTTCCATGAAATCTCTACTTTTTTTCCTTTTTCAGGTATATCATATGGATTTAATATGTTTGGATTATTTGAAAAGTGTAATGTTTTTGCTAGTTCTTGTATGGTTGACTTTCCATCTCCTATTACAAAAGGTTTTGTTTTTCCATAAATTAAAAGCACTTCTCCATTTAAATAGAAAGTTCGATATTCTGTTTTAATGTCATAATAAGGACAAATACTTACTGCTGTATTGTTTTGATTAAATAATTTTTGAATGGCTATTTCTGTTTCTCTTAAGCTATTACAAAGTTCTATACCAATTCCTTCACTTTGGTCATTTGGTTTTACCACTAATTTACCTGATTTTTCAAATTCAGTTACTACTGTATTCCAAATTCCTTCTTTAGGAATAAATTCTCCTCTTATGGCAGGATTAAATATCATAGTGTGTTTAATGACTGGTACATTTTGTGATTTCAACACTTCATAAGTAGCATATTTATCAGCTACTATTTTACCAGTAGCTTGTGGATTGTTATCAAAAAGATTTCTAGTAATATGTCTTACTTTTCCTTCTTTTGAAAGTTGCAAAACCCAATCATAAGACAGCTTTTCCACTTTAATATCCATTTCTAAACAAATTTCTTTTATCATAGAATGAAAAAGTGTCTCCTCTTTTTTCTTCATGACATTACTCCTTTTCCATTCTTAGTTCATTTTCTATAATTGTTTCTATAATTTGTACTGTTTTTTCTAAATCGTCATTTTTTAATACATAATCATACAAATTAATTCTAGACTCTTCATAGTCAAATCGATTTAATCTTAAAATTACTTCTGCTGGACTTGGTTGGTCAATCCTTGCTTCTAACCTTTTCTTTAATTCTTCTTTTGGAACTCTTAAAAAAACAGTTACCACTCTAGTATCTTCTTTTAATAATTCTTTTAAATGCTCTGTTCCATTTACATCAATGTCTTTTACAATTACTTTTCCGCTTTTAATTTTCTCGTTTAGTAATTTTCTAGAAGTTCCATAATATTGATTGTGGTGAATATCATATTCATAGAATTCTTCGTTTTTTATCATTTCTTCAAATTCTTCACGACTTACAAAATTGTAAGTTTGCCCCTCTATGTCACCTTCACGCATTGGTCTAGAAGTAAAAGATGGAAGTGATTCTACGTTTTCCATCCTTTTTATTAGTTCTTTTTTGATTGTATCTTTTCCTGCGCCTGCTACACCAGATAATATTACTAACATATAGTTACCTTCCCTTCTGCTATTTCGTTAGCAGCTAAAGTTACTGGTGATTCCTCTCTTACACTTGTTTTTACTTCATCTCCTGCTGCTATTTGTCTTGCTCTTCTTGCTGTTGCAATAACTAATTCATATCTGTTTTGTGCCTTGGTTAATAATTGACCTACTGTTGGTTTTACTATCATTTTCTTCAATCCTTTCTTTTATTTTTCGAATTCTTGAGAAATTGACTTATCAATTCTCCCTCCAACGGTTTCTGGTTGAACCGCTGATAAAATAATATGACCTGAGTCCATAATTAATACTGCTCTTGTTCTTCTTCCATAGGTTGCATCAACTGCTGTTTTATTATCTTTTGCTTCTTGCACCATCCTTTTGATTGGTGCAGATTCTGGACTTACAATTGCTACAATTCTATCAGATGAAACGATGTTGCCAAATCCAATGTTTACTAATTGCATTCTTTTTTCCTCCATTTCCTTTTTCAAATTACTCTATATTTTGAATTTGTTCTCTAACATTTTCTAGCTCTGTTTTCACATCAATTACATCATTTGTAATTTCTAAATTATTTGCTTTGGAACCAATGGTATTGGTTTCACGGTTCATTTCTTGAATGATAAAGTCTAATTTTTTTCCAATTGCTTCTTCTGCATTTAATAGTTTTTCAAACTGTGCTATATGACTTTTTAATCTTGTTACTTCTTCTTCGACAGAGCACTTATCTGCATAGATAACAACTTCTTGTGCTAGTCTTGTTGGGTCTACTTCTTGATTTTTTAATATTTCCTTTATTCTACTTTCTAATTTTACTACATATTCTTCAATAAGTCCAGTAGAAAGTGCAGATATTTCTTTTACTTTTTCTTGAATTGCTTGAATTCTCTGCATTAAATCTTCTGCCATTTTTTGTCCTTCTACTTGTCTCATTTGAACTAAATTTTTAGTTGCTTCTTTAACTGTTTCTAGCAATTCATTTTTTATAGTTTCATCTTCTTGGTTGTTTTGAATACTTAATACGTCTGGAAATTTGGATATTTCTGTTACTTCTATATTGGCTAAAATATTTTCTTGGTTAGCTAGTTTCTTTAATTCATCTATGTAAATTTTAGCAATTTCTGTGTTGATTTTTATTGCTTTTCCTTCTGTTGAATTATTTTGAAAAGTAATAAAAACATCAATTTTTCCTCTTTTTACTTTTGATGCAATTTCTTTTTTTACTGCTTCTTCTAAGTAACTTAATACTCTTGGCATTTTTACAGAAATGTCTAAATATCTGTGATTAACACTTTTTATTTCTACTTGATATTCTCTTTCATTTTTTTCTAGATTGGCTTTACCATATCCTGTCATACTTTTAATCATTTTTCACTACCTCTTTTTTTGGTCTTCCTCTTTTCTTTTTCTCTGGTGTTTTTACTTCTTGTTCTTCTTTTTTAGTTATAGCTTTATTGGATTTTCTTTTGGTATTTTGTACCTTTTTTGTTTTTGAAACAGCTGATTTTTTCTTGGTTTTTTTAGGTTTTTCGTTTGGTTCTTGTTCTTCTTGCTCTTCTCTTTTTTTGGCTTCTTTTTTTACTGGTTCTTCTTTTTTTACAATTTCTGAAATGTCACTCAAACTTTTTAAGTATTCTCTTCTTCCTTTTGTATATAAGACAATTGATTTTAATACATAATAAATAGAAAAAACATAAGAAGATGTTAGTAAATAAAATCTAAAATCATATTGAAACATAGTAATTACATGCATAATAGATAAGCTATGTAATGCTAAAAATAAAAGTTCTACTCCTGTTACTCCCATTGTTCCATCGTCTTTTTTATAAGCTCTTTCTAAAAAGATAATTCCAGTTACTAAAAAAGCTCCTGCGAATACTTCAATATCTCCTATTAATCGTTCTGTTTGCATGGTAGTATAAGCTAAATTTAAAACGATAAAATAAAGCATAATTCCTACTGCTCTTAGCAAATTTCCAAACATCTTCTTTAAAATTTCTTGTGATATTTCTTTGGGAAGCTTTTTCTTTTTTTCTTTTTCTTGTACTTCTTCTTTAATTGTATCTTTTACCATTTATTTTTCAATCCCTTCATTTTTCCAATTCATACATGATAATACTAATCATACTAAGTGCCACTGTCTCTGTTCTTAAAATTTGTTTTCCTAAGGTTACTATCTTGGCTCCACATTTTCTTAATTCTTCTGCTTCTTTTTCTTCTATACCACCTTCTGGACCAATTAAAATAGCAATCTTTAAGTTCTCTTCTTGCTCATTCTTCAATTTTTTTAATTCTTGTTTTAGTTTATTTTCCTTTTCATTTTCGTAGGCTACAATTACTATATCATAATTTTGACATAAATGACACACATTTTTTATATTTTGTACTTCGTGAATCTGTGGAATTCTATTTCTGCCACTTTGTTTAGCTGCTACTTCTGCAATTTTTTGCCATCGTTCTTGTTTCTTTATTTTGTCTTTTTCATTTAGTCTAACTACACATCGTTTCATTTCTACTGGCGTGATAGCATAAGCACCTAACTCTACTGATTTTTGAATGACTAATTCCATTTTATCCGCTTTGGGTAATCCTTGAAAAACAGTTACTTCTATATTAGATTCTACTGTCTCTTCTATTTTTTGTTTGATTTCACAAATTATTTTTTCATTTTCAATCTTCTCAATGGTAGCTATAAAATTTTCTCCACTTTCGCTATTTCCTATTTGTAGCTCTTCTCCTATTTGTGCTCTTAATACTTTTTTGATATGATTGATGTCTTGCCCTTTTATTACAATTGTATTTTCTTGAATTTGTTCTTGCTTTACAAAGAATTTTGGCATATTTTTCTCCTTTAATTTTATATTATGGATTATAACATATTATCTTTTGTTTTTCAAATAATTTTAAATTGTTTGATTTTTTATGTAAATTTTTTATTTTTCTATTGACTTATGTAAATTTATATGTTATACTAATCAATGTAATTGCTCGAGAGCAATTGTAACAGTCACTGCCATCAGTACAAATTTAGTACTGAATGGTTTAACCTTTTATTCAATTTCATAAGGAGGATATCTCATGAGAGCAGGACCTACAAAAAATTTATCTAATTTAAATTTTAAAAATTCATGATCCGGCAGCCGCGCAGCAGGCGTAACGAATGAGGTGAAACTATGATTAAAATGAAAAGAGGTAGTTTCCCAGTGGGCTTTGTCCCTCTGGAGTGGTCTCACTAGGAAGTGAAAAAAGATGCGATTTATGTGAGTCTAAACATCTTTTATACCACTAGAACAGACTCAAATGTGATTTTTAAAAAAGAGGGCGTGTCCGTACGAAAGTACGTTGCATGCCCCCTTTACTTTTATAAAAATAATATTTTAATTAATAGTTTTCTGCTTTGATTTCAAAGTATGCTCTTGGATGAGCACATACTGGACAAATTTCTGGTGCTTCTTTTCCAATTACAATGTGTCCACAATTTCTACATTTCCATATTTTATCTCCATCACGGCTAAATACCAATCCATCTTCCACATTTTCTAATAATTTCTTGTATCTTTCTTCATGTTCTTTTTCTATTTTTCCTACTTCTTCAAATAAGTATGCAATATGGTCAAAACCTTCTTCTTTAGCTTCTTTTGCCATTCTATCATACATATCTGTCCATTCAT
>CANEEJ010000068.1 GCA_947426525.1 uncultured Clostridium sp.
ATGGCTACTTGTACTCCCATTTCTACGATTTCTTTTATTTTATCACATATTTTTCCAACTGTTTCTACATCTACTCCTGTCTTTTTTTCTCCTGCTAAAACTTCACCACTTAGTTTTAATAACACTCTTTTATATTTTGTTTCGTGCAATTTTTTCACTCTCCTTAAATCTATATTTTAGTTTAGCTTATTTTATCATACATTGCAAAAAAATACAGTATTTTTTTAATTTTTTCTTAATTTTTCTTAATTTTTTCTAATCTAATTGTTTTGCTATTGGGAGATACTTTAGAAAAAATATAATAAATAATTGTGATATCAAAAAAGAGACTAAAGGTTGTCCCCTAGTCCCTATAACAGGGATTTTAAGGTCCATCCCTTAATCCCCCTTTTCCTTATTTCAATTGGTTCATAACTTCTTCAGCAAAGTTTTCTTCTTTTTTCTCGATTCCTTCACCTTTTTCAAATCTTGCAAATTCTACTACTTCTGCATCTTTTTCGCTTAATAATTGATTTACTTTTTTGTTTGGATCTTTTACAAATGCTTGGTCTACTAAACAAATTTCTTCATAGAATTTTCCAATTCTTCCTTGTACTATTTTTTCAGCAATTGCTTCTGGTTTTCCTTCATTCATGGTTTGTGCTTTTAGGATTTCCATTTCTTTGCTTACTCTTTCTTCTGGTACTTCTTCTTTTCTTACGAATTCAGGTCTTGCAGCTGCAATTTGCATACAAATGTCTTTTGCAACTTCGCTGTTTCCTTTTTTCATATTTACTAAAACTGCAATTTTTCCATCTCCATGGATGTATTTTTCTACTAATCCTTCTGCTTCAAATCTTGCAAATCTTCTAATGTTCATGTTTTCTCCGATAGTAGCAATTTTTTCAACTAGTACTTCTTGTACTGTTTTTCCTGCTACGTCGATTGATTCTTGTGCTAATAATGTTTCTACATCTGCTGGATTTTTTTCTACGATTTGTTTTGCTACACTCATAACAAAGTTTTTGAATTCTTCGTTTTTACCAACAAAGTCTGTTTCAGAGTTTACTTCTACAACTGCTCCTATTTTTCCATCTTCTGAAATGTAAGCTTCTACTAATCCTTCTGCTGCTACTCTTCCAGATTTTTTAGCTGCTTTTGCAATTCCTCTTTCACGTAATAATTCAATTGCTTTTTCCATGTCTCCATCTGTTTCTGTTAAAACTTTTTTGCAGTCCATCATTCCTGCTCCTGTTTTCTCTCTTAAGTCTTTTACTAAACTTGCTGTAACCATTTTTATTCCTCCCTATTATTTATATTTTATAGAATAAAAGGACTTGATTAAAATTCTTTTTCTTATAAATTTTATGTTTCAAGCCCCATTTACTTCTTTTATTTATCTAATTATTCTGCTGTTGTTTCCTCAGCTGCTTCTACTACTTCTTCAATGCTTGTAGCTTCTTCGTTTTCTGCTACTTGTTCTTCTTGCATTTCTGGTTCAAAGCTTTCACCTTGTTTTCCTTCGATAACTGCGTTTGCCATTACGTCTGCAATTAATTTTACTGCTCTAATTGCATCGTCATTTCCTGGAATTGGGTAATCTAATTCTTCTGGATTACAGTTTGTATCTACTAGTCCTACTACTGGAATTCCTAATTTTTTAGCTTCTAAAATAGCAATTCTTTCTTTTTTAGGGTCTACTAAAAAGATAACTCCTGGTAATTTGTCCATGTCTTTGATTCCACCAAGGTTTTTTTCTAATTTTTCCATTTCTTTTTTCAATAAGATTACTTCTTTTTTAGGTAGTACATCAAATGTACCATCTTCTTGCATTGTTTCTAAGTCTTTTAATCTTTTAATTCTTGTTTGAATGGTTCCGAAGTTTGTTAACATTCCTCCTAACCATCTTTGGTCAACGTAGTACATTCCGCATTTTAATGCTGCTTCTTTCATGCATTCTTGTGCTTGTTTTTTAGTTCCTACGAAAAGGATTGTTTTTCCTTCTTCTGCTTGTTCTTTGATAAAGCTGTATGCTTCATCTAATTTTTTTGATGTTTTTTGTAAATCGATGATGTGAATTCCATTTCTAGCTTGGAATATGTATTCTGCCATTTTAGGATCCCATCTTCTTGTTTGATGTCCAAAGTGAACACCCGCTTCAAGTAATTGTTTCATTGCAACTACTGCCATTTTTAATTCCTCCCTTTTTGTTATTTCTTCCATAGAGTTTTAGCGCTTTTTAGGACCTATTTTTTAGGCACTTCCCTTAAAACTCGCCTCTATGTGATTAATACGCTAATTATTTTAGCACGTTTTGGTAATAATTTCAAGTGTTTTTTGAAAAAATTTTTTCAAAAATTATTGACATTTAAGAATTCTTTACATATAATGATAGTGAACTACTGAAAGTACGAATGTGCCGTAGGTGGTGTTTTTATTTTGGATAAATCACTATTCCATAGCATTATATCTGTTAGCGTTTAAATTAAGAATATTTGCTTTTTTCAATGTTGCCATTACACTTCCAATAAACTTTTTATCAATTAAATTTGCAACTCTATTTGGTAAATTATTTTTCTTTACACAACATTTATAATATAAATGTACAAAATACGATATAAAATCACATATTTGTATAAAATAAGATTCTTTCGAGTCTTTTTCCATAATATCTTCTATTAGGTTTGCTATTGGTTGGTTTTTAAATGTATATGAATACTTTGATTTAATTGGATTATAGGCTCGAATTGCTCTTGCAGTTTTTCTCATAGGAACAATTCTTCCTTTATCTGTAATTATAATATAATTCCATTCTCCTTTGCTGTCATTATCAATTCTTTGTATATTGTATTTTAATGCATTTTCTAATATTTTATAATCCTGTTTTTTTATTTTATTTTTATCTATTATTATATTAATACAATTCAATTTAAGCTCTGCTATTCCTAATGTATAAGTTTTTAAAATTTCAATTCTCTCATCTTTTGTCCATTTGTATTTACGATATGAATCTTTATCTGTTAGAAAATGTTTTGTGTGCATTTCTTCTTTAATATGAAATCCATACTTATTTTTTAATTCTTTTCTTAATTCTTTCATTCTGTCAAAATTATTTTGCCAGTCCTTTGACTTCATATAGATACTAGTTAAAATAAAAGTTTCACTAGATGTTTTTATTAATCCATCATCTCCTGTTTCATCAAAATACACTAAATTTGTTTCCATTTATTCACTTCCTTTTTAACTTTTGGATATTTATAACATATTTTACTTTGTCTTTCAACTAGCTTATGAAAAAAGAAACGTCCTTTTTTAACGTTTCTCTTATTTTTCCTTTATTTATTCTTTGTTTTTTATAAAACTGCACCAATCATTCCTGCATCATTTCCTAAAACAGCAATTTTAATTTTCAAATCTTTTCTAAATTTAGTTAGCCTTTTATTTAACCTCTCCAAAAGCACATCTTCAAAATACACAAAACTTCCACCAATACCAATTACCTCTGGCTCAAAAATTCTAATCAAATTTTCAATTCCCACACTTAAATCTGTAATAAATTCATTTACTACTGTTTCAATCACTTCATAATTTTCGTTTTCTGGCGAATTTCTACGAATCATTTCTAACAATTCTTCTCCTCTTGTTGTTTCATTTAACCCCAACGCTTTTCGCAAATTATTCTTAAAAGCCTTCATAGAAGCATATCGTTCAAAACATCCATTTCTCCCACAATGGCACTTTATTCCATCTTTTTCAATTACCATATGTCCAAACTCATAGCCAGGTCTTTTTCCTGCCATCATTAATTGATTATTAACAAAAGTAGCACCTCCTATTCCGGTTCCTAACGTCAAAAATACACTTCTTTCATATCCTTTTAGACAGCCATAACTATGTTCTGCTAAAGCAGCACATTGGGCATCATTTCGAATTTTAATTGGTAATTTCAAAGTTCTTAATTCTTCTATTAAATTGTAATTTTTAATTTGTAAATTCCCGCTTTCCATAATCATGCCATCTTCTGCCCATCCAGGCATTCCAATGCCAATTTCTTCTATTTCGTATTTAATTTTAAATTTTTTGACTTGTTCTATTATATAGTTTTTAATTGTTTCTTTCAGATTTTGTTTCTCTACACTTGTCAATCTTTTTTCTGTTTTTTCTAAAATCTTTCCTTTGTTATCTACCACACCGATAGCAATATGGCTTCCACCTAAATCAATTCCAATTTTCATTTTTTCATCCTTTCTTGATATCTAAGATAAAAATGAGACAAATGAGGACTGTCCCCACTGTCTCATTATACATCATATGCTGAGAATAAGAAGTTACCCATATATACTTGTATACATGGTACTAATACAACTAGTACGAAGAAGATTAATACGGCTCCTACGATAGCGTATACTACTTGTGGTAGGGCTTTCATGATCTTTGTCATGATGTTATCTATGTCGATTTCCATGTATTCTACTAGTTTTTCCATCATTTCGGTCAAGTCGGTTTGCATACCTATTTTTAACATTTCTGTCACCATTGGTTTAGCAAGTCCTGATTGTTCGAATGGTTCAATCCATGATGAACCAGTTAGTATGTTGTTGATAGATGTTTCTATGATGGATAACATTACGTAGTTTTTAATTACGTTTTTACTAACTTCGATAGAGTCTTGTATTCTCATTCCATTTTTTAAGTTTAGTAACATTGCTTTTAGAAATCTAGAGAAGTCTAAAGCAAAGATTAATTCTCCAAAAATTGGCATTTTGTATTTGAAATAGTCAAAGTTGTACTTTCCTTTCGGTGTATGAATATAAAACAAAATCGCGCCTACTATGATGGCTATAATTCCTACCGGTATATACCAATATATCATGGCCTGGTTCAGGAAGTCTGCAAACCATAGTGTTACAGCTGGTAATTCGTCTTCTGTTCCTAATTCATCAAATACTCCTTGGATAGATGGTATCGCAAATAAAGTTCCTACTACTAGCATAACTAATAGCAAAACAAATTGTAAAATATTAGGAATTAAGATACTTTTAATTTTTTTGTTTAGTGCTTCTGATTCGTCCAAGTATTTTACCGCTTGTTCCAAGGATTTGGTAAGAGAACCTGATAATTCTCCTACTTTTATCATGTTAATATAGATATAAGGAAATATATTTTCATAATATTCCATGGTGGTATACATGTTTTCACCGTGCTTCTACTCCGGCTAAAATGTCTTCCAATATACCTCTAAAGTTTAAGTTTTCTGTACTTTGTATAATGGTCTCTAAGGCATGGATATTATTGAAGTTTGCCTTTTTTAATAGATAAAAGTTTTGTGTAAATACCACTAGATCCCTTGGGGTTGGCTTTTCTGACTTAGCCAAATATAAATTAACTTTTTCTTTGGTGCTTAATGTCGTTCTTTTTGTCCCTAACTGTGTTGTATTTACATTTTTCATAATTTCTTGTATGTCTGTAACATTTTTCTTTTTCTTTTTGGTCGTATTTTTAGATTTGTAAGAAACTTGTTCAATTGATATTGGTAATAGGTCACTACTTTTTAATGATTTGATTAAGTTTTGTCTACTATTAGATTCTACTTTATTTCTTACAATAACTCCTGTTTTTGTTACAGCCCTATACGTATATACAGGCATCTTGATTTCCTCCTATTTTTATGATTTATCACGTTTTATTTTTAATTGCATAATCGTTCTGTTTAGGATTTCTAAGTTCTTTTCTTCTATTTGTGATTTTGCTAAATCTAATGTAATTTTATCTTGCACAAAAAGTTCAGCTAATGAATTGATTAATCCAATGCTTCCTTTATCTGCATTACTTTGAATTGCGTCTTCGATTTCTGATACACTTAGTTTTTCCTTACGGATAATACCAGCAACAATATTATCAACTACCATTACTTCTGGTACTAATACTAGCTTTCCGTTAGTTCCTGGTAATAATCTTTGTGAAACAACTAGTTTTAATAAAGCTGATAATAAGTATTTAATACTTGCTTGGTCTCTTACTTCATAAAAGTTTATCATTCTGTCGATGGTTTCTGCACAAGATTTTGTGTGTAAAGTTCCAATTACTAAGTGCCCAGATTCTGCCATTTCAATAGCAGCTTCCATGGTTACTTTATCACGAATCTCTCCAATTACTAGAATATCACAGTCCTCTCTTAAAGAGTTTTTAACACCATCACTAAAGGTTAAGCTGTCTCTACCTTTTCCCACTTCTTTTTGTACGATTAATGATTTTTTAGAGCTGTGTTTATATTCGACTGGGTTTTCTAGGGTTAGAATTTTTTTGTTTTGATTTTCATTGATATGATTGATTAAAGCATTTAGTGTTGTACTCTTACCAGAGTTTGTTTTACCTGTAACTAAGATAAGTCCTTGTGGTTGGTATGTCATTCTTCTTACGATATCTGGTACTCCTAATGACTCATAACTTGGTAGTTGATTTTTTATCAATCTTAGCGTACATAAAGGTACATCATCTGATAAAGAGATGTTAACTCTTAGACGGATGTCTTTGTATTCATAAGACATATCTAATTTTCTAGTACTGTTAAAGACCTCATCTTTATCTACATTTCCCTTTACCAAATAGTCATAAAGCTCTGCCATATCATCTGGTGTTAATACTTTGCTATTTGGAACCGGTATTAACTTTCTTGCTACTCTAAGCATTGGTTTGTTATCACATATTAAGTGCACGTCAGAAGCATCTGCTTCAATGGCTTCATCTAATATTTTATCTAGGTTCATTCTTTTCCTCCTTTGTTTTTCTTTAGAAAATTAATAATTTTTTATTTAATTCTTCTAATGTGGTATAACCATTGATGACTTTTTTAATTCCATCAATTGCTAATGGTAAGTATCCTTGTTCTAAAGCTAATTTTCTAATTTCTAGACTGGATTTTCCACTCATAATCCCTTCTTTGATTTCATCGGTTACATTTAATACTTCAAATGTTCCAATTCGGTCAAAATATCCTGTGTTATTACAATATCTACATCCTGGTGCATCATACGTATTTCCGCTTAGGTCAAAATCTACATGGTATTTTTCTCCCATTGCTTTTATGATTTTCTTTTCTTCGTCATTGAATTTTCTTTCTTTTTTACATTTTGGACATAGTTTTCTTACCA
>CANEEJ010000069.1 GCA_947426525.1 uncultured Clostridium sp.
GCTTTTACTAAATAAGATGGAATATCAACTTTTTTACCATTTACTTCGAATTGTGCATGGTTCACAAATTGTCTTGCTTGTGCTCTAGATGTTCCATATCCTAATCTATAAACTACGTTATCTAATCTGCTTTCTAAAATTTGTAATAGGTTTTCACCTGTTACACCTTTTTTATTAGAAGCCATTTCAAAGTATTTTCTAAATTGTTTTTCTCCAACTCCATAATATGCTTTTGTTTTTTGTTTTTCTCTTAATTGTGTTCCGTATTCAGAAAGTTTTGCTCTTTTTTGACCATGTTGTCCAGGTGCATAGTTTCTTCTTGAAATACTACATTTATCTGTATAACATCTTTCACCTTTTAAGAACAATTTTTGTCCTTCTCTACGGCATCTACGACATTGTTCGTCTTTATATCTTGCCATTTTTTTACTCCTTTCATTTTATTGGATAACCTATAAGCTATCTATAATATTCTCGCTAATTAAACTCTTCTTCTTTTTGGTGGTCTACATCCATTGTGTGGGATTGGTGTTACGTCTTTAATTGCACTTATTTCTAAACCTGCTGTTTGAAGTGCACGAATTGCAGCTTCTCTACCTGAACCAGGTCCTTTTACAAATACTTCAACTGATTTTAATCCATGTTCCATAGCTGCTTTAGCTGCTGTTTCTGCAACTTGACCAGCTGCATATGGAGTACTTTTTCTAGAACCTTTAAATCCTAATTCTCCAGCACTTCCCCATGAAATTGCATTTCCTTGTGTATCTGTAATTGTAACGATTGTATTATTAAAACTAGAATGAATGTGTGCTGCACCTTTTTCAATGTTTTTTCTATTTCTTCTAGCTACTTTTTTAGTTGTTACATTTTTAGCCATTTTGCTTTTTCCTCCTTATTCAAAATTTTATTCTGAATATCTTATTTATTCATGATTTGATTTTCTATTTATTTCTTAGATTTGCTAACTAACTTTCTAGGACCTTTTCTAGTTCTAGCATTAGTTTTTGTTCTTTGACCTCTAACTGGAAGACCTTTTCTATGTCTTAATCCTCTATAACATCCAATTTCAGTAAGTCTTTTGATATTAAGAGCAACTTCTCTTCTTAAATCACCTTCAACAGTGTAAGCTTCGTCAATCACTTTTCTAATATCATTAACTTGATCGTCTGTTAAATCTTTAATTCTAGTGTCTGGGTCAATACCAGCTTTTGCAAGAATTTTTTTAGAACTTGATACTCCTATACCATAGATATAAGTAAGTCCTATTTCAACTCTTTTTTCTTTTGGTAAATCTACTCCTGCTATACGAGCCATATTTTTTTGCACCTCCAAAATTTAATTCATTATTATTTGTTTTTGTTTGTCCTAAATTTCTTTAAAGGTGAAATGCTACTTAGTGTTTACCCTAAGTCTCTTTAAAGCTTTAAGACATATATATAAACACAAATAGGTTTTACAGCCGCTACCTAATTTGTGTTATGAACATTTTAAGGATTAACCTTGTCTTTGTTTGTGTTTAGGGTTTTCACAGATAACTCTAATAACACCTTTTCTTTTTATTACTTTACATTTGTCACATATTTTTTTTACTGATGGTCTTACTTTCATTTTTTGCACCTCCTGAATATTTTATATAATAATTTGGGTTAATTTGTAACATTTTTATTTTGCTCTCCAAGTGATTCTTCCTCTTGTCAAATCATAAGGTGATAATTCTACTTTCACCTTATCTCCTGGTAAAATTTTGATATAGTTCATTCTTAATTTTCCAGATATGTGAGCTAATATTTGATGTCCATTTTCAAGTTCTACCTTAAAATTGGTATTTGGTAAGGTTTCCACTACGGTTCCTTCTACTTCAATCACATCTTCTTTTGCCAATTTTCTCCCTCCTTAAAGAGCTTATTTCATTGATTTTAGAGCAAAATACTGCTATTTTGCCTTATAACCTCTACATTATACTACAATTTTAAAGCATTGTCAATATTTCTGGCTCTTTTTCTGTAATTAAAATTGTATTTTCGTAATGAGCTGCTAGACTACCATCTTCTGTGATAATTGTCCATCCATCATCTAGTTCCAAAATATTAGGTTTTCCTGCTATTACCATAGGTTCTATTGCCAAGGTCATTCCTGGTTCTAATCGAATTCCTCTTCCTGCTTTTCCATAATTAGGAATTCCCGGATCCTCATGCATTTCTTTTCCAATACCATGTCCTTGAAATTCTTTGATAACAGAATATCCTTGTGAATGTACATATTCGCCAATCGCATGACATACATCACCAATTCGATTTCCTACTTTAGCATATTTAATTCCTTCAAAAAAGGCTTGTTTGGTTACTTTTACTAATCTTTCGGCATCTTTAGAAGTTTTTCCTACAATAAAAGTTCTTGCTGCATCGCCATTATATCCATTTTTTAATGCTACTGTATCAATACTAACTACATCACCATCTTGAATAATTCTATCTTTAGATGGAATTCCATGGATAACTTCATCATTAATCGATACACAAATAGAAGCAGGAAAAGGAGGTACCCCTCTAATTCCAATGTCATATCCTTTTTGTGCTGGAATAGCTCCTAAACTTCTCATTTTATTTTCTGCTATTTGGTCCAATTCCCAAGTTGTCATTCCTGGCTTTATCTTCTTTTCTAATTCTTCATAGACATTTGCAACTACCTTACATACTTCTTTCATGAATTCAATTTCTTTTTTTGACTTAATTGTCACCACTTTTAATCGTCTCCTTTATTTTTTGATATCTTTTAAAATATCTTTCGCCACATCTTTTCCCATTCTGTTAATTGAAGTACTTACTACTTCAGTTCTTAATACACCTTTTTCTTTATAATATTCTACTAATGGACTTGTTTTTTCTTCATATATTTCTAGTCTTCTGTTAATCGCTTCTGCATTTGAATCATCATCTCTTTGTTTTAGTGTTGCTCCACACTTGTCGCAAATACCTTCTACTTTTGGTGGATTTAATTTTATATTATAAGTTGCTTTACATTCTTGATTACTACATACTCTTCTTGTTAACATTCTATCAATTAATTCTTCTTTTGGAGTTGATAGATTAATCACTAAATCTACCTTTCTTCCTAAACTTGCTAAAATTTCATCCAATTTTTCTGCCTGTAGCGTTGTTCTTGGAAATCCATCTAAAATGCTTCCCTCTTTCGCATCTTCCTGATTTAATCTGTCAACTACCATTGGTACTGTTATCTCATCTGGTACTAACTCACCTTTTGACATATATTTATCTGCTTCAATTCCTAACTCTGTTTTTTCACTAATATTTTTTCTAAAAATATCTCCTGTTGATATTTGTGGAAATCCTGTTCCTTCGCTAATAAGACCTGCAATTGTTCCTTTCCCAGTTCCTTGTGCACCTAGCATTATAATTACCATAACCAATCTCTCCCTTATCTCTATTTTTTTACATGCTATATTGTACTATAAAAATAGGAAAATAGCAAGTTTTTTTTGAGACAATGGGGACAGGTCTAAACTGTCTCAAAAAAAAAATGAGACAGTTTAGACCTGTCCCCACCGTCTCATTTTTCATATAGTTGTTCAATATATGTTTTTAAACTACTATCTACCTCATATGTCTTTTTATCACTTTCATCGTCTTTTGTCCAAAGCATCATAATAGTAACATCAGAATTGATATCTGATACTGTAATTACTGTTTTATTTCCTTCTTTATCATAAATATATACCATAGGAGGTAATTCTGAAAAGCCTCCTGCTCCAAAGTCTTCTTCAAAATCCACATATAATTGGCTATTATTTACTTTTTTCAAAAATTCTTCTAGTTTTTGCTTATTTGTTACTTTCTTTGCTTCTTTATACGTAAGTCCTTCTGTACTTTCTGTATTTTCAATCATTACTTCAATATAATCAATACTTGAAATTAATTTATTTTCTTCTTGCGTTTCTTTTGTTTGTGAAATTGTAGTTGATATTGAATTAATTGTACCTTCTAATTTTTCCACTTGCTCACTCAATTCTTCTACTTTTTGGTCTGAAATTTTCTTTGCTTCTGCTACTTTATAAATATAATAACTCATGATTGCTATAATCATAAAAGCAATTATAATAATAACAGTTGAAAATCCTATTTTTGCTACCTTTTTTTCTTCCATCTTTTCACTCTCCTCTTTCGTTTTCTTTATTTTATATAAATTGTTAAATCTTGTCAAGTTTTTTTGATACAGTAGGGACAGGTCTAAACTGTCTCAAAAAAAAATGAGACAGTTTAGACCTGTCCCTACCGTCTCATTTTATTCTAAGAATCCTTTATAGTGTCTCATCGCTAATTGGGATTCTAATTGTTGTACAGTTTCTAAAGCAACTCCTACAACGATTAAGATTGATGTTCCACCAAATGCAATATTTAAGTTTGTAAATCTTAATAACATTGGTAGAATTGCAATAATAGATAAGAATATTCCTCCAAACATTGTTAATTTAGATATGATGGAAGATAAATATTCTGTTGTTGGTTTACCAGCTCTAATTCCTGGTATGAATCCTCCATTTTTCTTGATATTGTTTGATACTTCTGCTGGATTAAAGGTAGCATAAGTATAGAAAAATGTAAATCCTACAATTAATAGTAAATATACAATGGCATTAGCAATTGAATAACCAATTCCTACATTTGATGTAGAGGTAGCAATTGAGAAATTATATAATCCTGCTAAAAATCCTGTATGATTTGCTATATCTGGTACAAAAATTTGAATAATCATAGCTGGGAATGTCATAAAAGATGAAGCAAAAATAACTGGCATTACACCTGCCATAGCAAGTTTTAATGGTATATGTGTACTTTGTGCTCCTACCATTTTTCTTCCCACTACTTTTTTAGAGTATTGTACAGGCACTCTTCTTTCTGCTTGTTGTACAAATACAACTCCTGCAACTAAAATTAAAGCTCCAACCACAATACCGATTGCTGTTAATAAACCTACTGTACTAAATCCAGCTTCTGTTACCATAAGCTTCCATAAAGTAGTTACTCCACTTGGTAATCTTGAAATAATACCAATGAAGATCAATAAGGAAATTCCATTACCAATTCCTTTATTAGTAATTTGGTCTCCTAACCACATAAGGATAGATGTGCCAGCAACAAGACCTGTTACAACTAGTGCTCCTGTTAAGAATGTTTGATCTACAAACACACCAGAAGCTTTATAAGATAAATATACTCCAATTGCTTCTACTAATGCTAATACTAGTGTTAACATTTTTGTATATTTATTTATTTTTTGTCTTCCTTCTTCTCCACCTTCTTTAGTTAATTTCTCTAAAGATGGAATAATCATTGCTAATAATTGGATAACAATAGAAGCTGTTATGTATGGGCTAATTGACATAGCAAAAACAGAAAATCTTGAGAAAGCTCCTCCTGAAATCATATCAATTAATCCTGCAAACCCATTGGTTCCGCCCATTGCTTCATTTAATGCTATACTATTTACTCCTGGTACTGTAATATAGCATCCTAATCTAAATATTACAATTAATACTAATGTATATAATAATCTTTTTCTTACATCAGGTGTTGAAATAGCGTTTTTTATTGTTTTAAACACTTAAATCACCTCTGTCTTTCCGCCCAAAGCTTCGATTTCTTCTTTTGCTTTTGCTGTAAATCTCTTAGCTTTTACGTTTAATTTTTTATCTAATTTTCCGGTTGCTAAAACTACGATTCCATCATTGATTTTTCCAATGATTCCTTCTTCTAATAAGCTTTCTGCTGTAACATCAGTAGCTTTAGATTTGCTTAACATTTTTAAAGTTACTTCTGTATAAGTTTTTGCATGAATGTTAGTAAATCCTCTTTTTGGTAAACGTCTGTATAATGGTGTTTGACCACCTTCGAAACCACGTCTTACTCCTCCACCACTTCTTGCTTTTTGACCTTTATGTCCTCTTCCTGATGTTTTACCATTTCCAGAAGCCATTCCGCGTCCTACTCTATTTCTTTTTACTTTTTTTACAGCTGGTTTTAATTCATCTAGTTTCATTTCGTACTGCGCACCTCCTCTTTCTCTAAGACAGGGACACTCCTTTTCCACAGGTAAATTGTGTAAATTCATGTTTTTCCTGTTTTGTTATTTGTTTTTTATAAAATTTCTTATAGAATTTCTTCTACTTTTTTACCTCTTTTTTTCGCTACTTGTTCTACTGTTTGCATAGCTTTTAAACCTTCAATTGTAGCATGAACAACGTTTCTTGGGTTGTTTGTTCCAATAACTTTTGTTCTTATGTTTTTGTATCCTGCTAATTCCATTACTGGTCTAACGCTACCTCCAGCAATAATACCAGTACCAACAGCAGCTGGTTTTAACATAACTTTTGCACTACCGAAAGTTCCAACATATTCATGAGGTACTGTTGTATCAACAATTGGTACTTCAACTAAGTTCTTTTTAGCTTCTTGAATTGCTTTTTTGATAGCATCTGGAACTTCTGCTGCTTTACCATTTCCAACACCTACATGACCGTTTTCGTCACCAACAACTACTACTGCACTAAATCTAAAAGTTCTACCACCTTTAACAACTTTAGCTACTCTGTTGATAGCAACAACTTTTTCTTTTAATTCATTTCTTTCTTCCATAGGGTTTTGTTAATCCTCCTTCTTTTTACTAATGGATACAAAATTTGTTTGATAGATTTTGTATCAAGTATTCGTAGCTTGCTCTGCTTTGCTCAGGCTACTAGAATTTAAGTCCGCCTTCTCTTGCTGCTTCTGCTAATTCTTTTACAACTCCGTGATAAATGTATCCACCACGATCGAAAACTACTGTTTCAATTTTTTTGTCAGCTGCTTTTTTAGCAATTAAAGTTCCTAATTCTTTAGCAGCTTCTTTATTAGCATGTTTTGTTTTGATTTCTTTATCTAATGTTGAAGCTGATACTAATGTCGTAGCTGCAACATCATCGATAATTTGTACATATAAATTTGTATTACTTCTATATACACATAATCTTGGTCTTTCTGCCGTTCCAGATATTTTTCTTCTAACACGAATATGTCTTCTAGTTCTTTCCATTTTTC
>CANEEJ010000070.1 GCA_947426525.1 uncultured Clostridium sp.
ATTAATAATATAGTAGATATTACAAACTATGTTATGTTAGAGATGGGGCAACCAATGCATGCTTTTGACATTAATTCAATTGAAGGAAAACACATTACAGTAAGACGTGCCAAAAAAGGAGAAAAAATCACAACTTTAGATGAACAAGAAAGAAAATTAGACGAAGACAATTTAGTTATTGCAGATGAAAAGAAAGCAGTAGCAATAGCTGGTGTTATGGGTGGGCTAAACTCTGAAATAGAAGAAACTACGAAAACAGTTGTATTCGAATCAGCTGTATTTTACGGAGGAAGTGTTAGAAAAACAGCTAAAAAAGTAGGCTTAAGAACAGAAAGTTCTTCTCGATTTGAAAAAGGATTATCTGCTGAAAATGCTTTAAGAGCAGCTAATCGAGCAGTAGAGCTAGTAGAACTGTTAGGAGCAGGAGAAGCGGTAGAAGGAAAAATAGATGTTTATCCAACCAAACAAAAAATACGTCAAATTCCATTTGATGTAACAAAAATCAACAATTTATTAGGAACCAATTTGTCAAAACAAGAAATGATAGATATTTTAGCAAAATTAGAAATAAAAGTAGAAAACGACAAAGCAATTAGTCCATATTTTAGAATGGATTTAGAATTTTTAGCTGACATCGCAGAAGAAATTGGACGTTTTTATGGATATGACAAATTAGATACCACTTTAATAAAAGCAGATACTACTTTAGGTGTTAGAAACAAAGAACAAAACATTCAAAAAAAGGTAAAAGAAGTGCTAGTAAATAGTGGGTTCTCAGAAATTTATACCTATGGATTTGTAAGTGAAAAAGATTTAGAAATGTCAAACATAAGTGAAGAAATAAAGAAATATGCTATTACTATACAAAATCCACTAAGTGACGAATATAAGTTAATGCGTCCAACTACTGTACCAAGTATGATGCAGATATTAGCAACTAATAATAACAAGAAAAATAAACAAGTACAATTATTTGACTTATCTAGAAATTACAAAAATATGAAACAAGAAGTAGAACAAGGGGAAGTACCTTTACAAGAAGAGATTTTAACAATTGGTATGTATGGAGATGATGTTGACTTCTATGTTTTAAAAGGAATATTAGAAAATATATTAGAAGCAGCTAATATTGCTCATTACGATGTAGAAAAAGAAATCAACAATGCTTCTTATCATCCAGGAAGATGTGCTAACTTAAAAGTAGGAATGGATGTAATTGCTACATTAGGGGAAGTACACCCAGAAGTACTAGATAATTATGCGATTGCTAGAAGAGCTTATTTAGCAGAAGTGAATGTCACAAAATTAGTAAAATATGCAAAAGCAAATAAAAAATACACGGAAGTTCCAAAATTTCCAGCAGTAGAAAGAGATATTGCTGTAATAGTAGATGAGAAAGTAGAAGTAGGACAAATTGAAAAAGTAATTCTAAAAAAAGCAAAAAAACTACTAGAAAGTATGCAATTATTTGACATTTATAGAAATGAAAAATTGGGAGAAAATAAAAAGAGTGTAGCCTATGCCTTGATTTTTAGAGATAAAAATAAGACATTAGGTGACGAAGAAATTAATACGATTATGGAAGCTATTGTAAAAGAATTAGAAAAACAACTAGGAGCAGAATTAAGAAAATAATAAAAAGAAGGAGAGTTAAGTTTCAATCTCCTTCTTTTGTCTTATATTAAGCGGATTTATTTTCTGCTGAGCTAGTGCTTTGTTGACAGTGCAACTGCAGGTAAGCTCTATTTAACTGAGCCTGCGCATAACCAGCGAAGTATCCACTTTTATAAGACTTGAATTTTTCTGCGCTACAATCTTTTTCGGAAAGATGTTTTAGGCAATCTTCATAGCCGTCGTCATAACCCCGTTTCCATTCAACCTCATCTATTTTTAAATAGAAGGTTGGAATTCCGATGTATTCTTTCTTCATGGTAGCACCTCCTATACATTTGATATCTTTATTTTACCACAATTTACATAAAAAATCAATAAGACTGTAATTATATGACAAATATATTAAATTTTTATGACATCTAACACAGAAAAAAAATTGTATGTTAAAATAAAAAATATAAAAATGTCAAGGAGGAATGAAAAATGGAGAATGAAGTAAAGGAAATAAAAAAGAATAGATTGTCACCAGAGGCAACTATATTATTAACAATTGGAGCATGTGCTTTAGCAACAGTTGTATATAGAGTTGTATATTTTATTATTACAGGAGAATAAGAAGCAAAATAGAAAAGAGGAAGAGGAAGAGGAAGAAAATGAAAATAACAAGAAAAAAGTTACTAATAGTTGGTCTTTTATTCGTAATGGTAGGATTGAAATGCCAAGAGGTAATGGCAAGCAATTTAATTGACAATCTTTCGCAAGCAGAATATACAGAAGAATTTAAAAAATATAGGCAACTTTCCGAAGAAGAACAAAGTAAAAGAATACCACCTAAAATGTTTGAAACAGGAGAAAGAAACAGCAGAATAACTAAAAATCCATTAAAAATTGTAAGGGCAGCAAGGAGCAATACGAAAACAAGATTTTCATTAAAAGATGTAATACCTAATAATGTTGTAGTAAGAAATCAAAAAACCACCAATACCTGTTGGGCTTTTGCTTCAATAGCATCTCTAGAAACAAATTTAGCGTTAATGAATCAAGATGCTACAAAATATGACTTTTCAGAAAGACATATGGAGTATTCAATGGTAAAAGATTTTTTAAATGATGTTACCAATCCTAATAAGATTAATAGAATGATAGACAGTGGTGGTAACTATCAAACAGCAAGTGCCTATTTAACAAATGGAAGTGGAGCAATACCAGAAAGTGAAATGCCATTTGAAAATAATAAAAATAAGATTGCAATTAGTGAAATTCAAAATAAAACAATTAGTAGCCAAATATATGATACAGTTGAATTCCCATCTGTTAAAATAACAGATGATACTACGAAGATAAAAGAACAATTTAAACAACACATAGAAAATTATGGGGCTGTGTATGCTTCGATAAATGGAGCAGTTCCTACATCAGAATATGCCAATAATGAAACAGGAGCTATTTATTGCGATAATGAGGGAAATTGCCCAATTAACCATGCAGTAGCTATTATAGGTTGGGATGATAACTATGAGATAGCGAATTTTAATGAAAGCCATAGACCTAATAATAAAGGGGCATGGATTATTAAAAACTCTTGGGGAGAAAAAGAAGAATATACATTAGAAGAAATGAAACAAACTGTTTTTGCCAGTGCTCCAGAAGATATAAAAACAACAAATGGATGGAAAAGTGCTGCAGATGTAAAAGATGAAGATGCGATTGCAATATTTGAAGAAATTGGATATACTGTTGAAAACAATATAGCTACCAAGAAAATAGGCGATAATGGAATTATGTACGTTTCTTATGAAGACGTAAATATCTACAAAACAACTTGGGGAATAGAGAAAGCTTCTGACAAAAAAGATTATGAAAATATTTATCAATACGATGAATTAGGTTCTTTGTATGTGATTCAATCTGAAGAAGGTAACAAAGCATATATAGGTAATAAATTTAAAAAGAAAACAACAGGAAAAGAATATTTAACACAAGTTGCTATTTATGCACCACAAACCTATACTTGTAAGGTATATGTAAATGTAAAGGGTACTAGTATGGCAGTAAATGATTTGCAACCAGTTATGCTAAAAGCAGGAGAAACAGAGACATTTAATGCAGGGTACCATACTTTAGAATTTGCACAACCAATAGAAATATCACAAGACTTTGCTGTTGTAGTACAAGTACAAGGAAGTGAAGAGGGGTCTATAGCAATTGCTGGAGAGGCTAGAATACCAAAAGATGTTATAGCGTCATCGGTTTATGATTTAGTACAAATTGAAAGCGGAAAATGTTTTTATAAAATAGGGGAAGATTTTGAAAAAAATAATTGGCAAGATTTGTCAAAATTATCTGAGGTGTCAAGTGGAAGAATTTATGATATGGATAGTAATATAAAAGCTTTTACAACTTCTAAGGTAGAAGGAATACAACCACCAGAGGATGATAAAAAAGAGGAAGAAGTTCAAAATTCTAATTTGGAAAATGCAAAATGTGATGTTAAAAGTGTAAAAGCATATTTCTTTACAGACAAAACGAAAAAAGAATATGGTACAATTGATATAGAAATAAATAATATTACAAGAGATTTAAACAACGATAGCTATGAATATTATTATTATTTATCACCAAATCAAACAGAAGAAGATATCAAAAATTGGATAAAAATAAGTGAAACACAGACTGATAAGAATAAGTTAAGTTTTGTAATTAATACAAATGATGTAGAAAATTATGAACAACTTAGTAAATCAGATACGATGTATTTGTACATAAAAGAAGTAGCCAAAAAAGGCGAAAAACAATCTGAAGTGGTTTCTAAACCTATGTTAGTTGAAAAAGAAACAAATATTGAAATTTATAAAGACAATGCCAAGGTACAGAATGTGAATTCTGGAAAAACAGAACCAACTGGAAGTTCAACAAAAGATAATACCAAAGCTAATAAGATATTACCAAAAACAGGTGTGAAAACAGTTTTGATTTTAGTAGCGATTATTGCAATAGGAGGAACTATTATCTTTATTCGTTATCAATATTTAAATAAATATGTAAAATAATAAAAAATATCCTAGCTGATAATAAAAAGTTAGGATATTTTTTGCGAAAACCCTTGACAAAATCACAAAAAAGGTGTAAAGTATATTAGCATTACAAAAAGAAAAGAGGTAGTAGCCATGGAAAAAAACGTAAAAATCAGTATGCTAAATGAAATTTACGGAAAATTGTTAACACGAAAACAATCTGAAATTATAAATGACTACTATAATCAAGACTTGTCATTATCAGAAATTGCAGAAAATAATGAAATAACCAGACAAGCCGTTCGAGACATTTTGAAGAAAGGGGAGAAAAAACTTTTCGAATATGAAGAAAAGTTACTGTTTATGAAAAGGACGTTAAACCAAGAAAAAAGAATCGAAAAAGTATTAGCGGAATTAACTAAAATTCAAAAAAACGATTCAGACAAACAAATAGCTGACGTTTTAGAAAACATCAAAAAAGAATTAAATTGTTTAGTTTAAAGGAGTGAAACACATGGCTTTTGAAGGATTATCTTCTAGATTACAAGAAATAACAAGAAAAATTAGAGGAAAAGCAAGAATAACAGAATCAGACTTAAAAGAAATGATGAGAGAGGTAAAGCTTGCCCTTTTAGAAGCTGATGTTAACTATAAAATTGTAAAAGACTTTATTGCAACTATTCAAGAAAAAGCACTAGGGCAAGATGTTTTAAAATCATTAACCCCGGGTCAACAAGTCATTAAAATTGTAAAAGACGAAATGGTTGAATTATTAGGAGGAACAGAAAGTCGAATTAACTTTACGCCAAATCCACCAACTGTAATTATGATGGTAGGTTTGCAAGGTTCGGGTAAAACAACAACATCAGGAAAACTAGCAAACTTATTAAGAAAACAAGGAAAAAAGCCATTATTAGTAGCTTGTGATGTATATAGACCAGCAGCTATTAAACAATTACAAGTAGTAGGAAAACAACTAAACATTCCAGTATTTGCGAATGAAACATCAAAAGATGTCGTTCATATAGCTAGACAAGCCATGTCAACAGCAATTTCTAAATTAAATGATGTTATTATACTAGATACAGCAGGTCGATTACATATTGACGAAGCCTTAATGGAAGAACTAAAAAACTTAAAGGCAAATATCAAACCACATGAAATACTATTAGTAGTAGACAGTATGACAGGTCAAGACGCAGTAAATGTAGCAGAAAAGTTTAATGATGCATTAGGAATTGATGGTGTCGTTCTAACAAAATTAGATGGTGACACAAGAGGTGGTGCAGCTTTATCTGTTAAAAAGGTAACAGGAAAACCAATTAAGTTTGGTGCTACTGGAGAAAAACTAAGTGATATCGAAATATTTCATCCAGAAAGAATGGCTGGGAGAATTTTAGGAATGGGAGATATCCTATCTGTTATTGAAAAAGCAGAAGAAGCATTTGACCTAGAAGAAGCAGAAAAATTAGAAAAGCAATTAAAGAAAAAAGAATTAGACTTAGATGATTATTTAGCACAATTAAGGCAAGTTAAAAAAATGGGTTCTTTCTCATCACTACTAAAAATGATACCAGGAATGAACCAAATTAAGGACTTAAAAGTAGATGACAAAGAATTTGAGAAAATAGAAGCTATCATCTGTTCTATGACCAAAAAAGAAAAGCGAGACACCAGAATTTTAAATGCTAGCCGTAGACAACGTATTGCAAAAGGAAGTGGAACAACGGTACAAGATATTAACAAATTTATCAAATCTTTTGAAATGACACAAAAAATGATGAAACAAATGAAAAATAACAAAGGTGGTATGAAGAAATTATTAAATGGAATTGACGAAAACACCTTAAGAAATTTCAAATTTTAATTTAATATGTTTTTAACTTTTATTATATATACAAAATTTTATGGAGGTGAAAAAAATGGTAAAAATCAGATTACAAAGACAAGGAAAGAAAAAAGCTCCATTTTATCATATTGTAGTAGCAGATTCAAGATGCCCAAGAGATGGTAAAATAATCGAGCAATTAGGAACTTATGATCCAATGACAGAACCAGCAACAATCTGTTTAGACAAAGAAAAAGTTGAAAAATGGATTAAAAATGGTGCAAAACCAACAGACACAGT
>CANEEJ010000071.1 GCA_947426525.1 uncultured Clostridium sp.
GTCTGGTCCACATGGTCCTTCTTCTCCTGCAATCCACCAGTTGTCGTCTTTCCCATAAAAGTATATTCTTTCTTCTGGTATTCCTGCCTTTTTCCAAATTTCTGCTGAAACAGTATCTTTTGGACAGTCTTCATCTCCTGCAAAACAAGTTACTGATAATTTTTCTGCTGGAATTCCTAATTCCTTTGTTAAAAATTCATAACTCATAGCGATTGATTCTTCTTTAAAGTAATCTCCTAATGACCAGTTTCCAAGCATTTCAAAGTAAGTTAGGTGACGGTTATCTCCTACTTCTTCAATGTCATTGGTTCTTACACATTTTTGATAATCTGCCAAACGTGTTCCTTCTGGATGTTTTTCTCCTAATAAATAAGGAACTAATGGTTGCATTCCTGCTGTTGTAAATAATACAGATGGATCGTTTTCTGGTATTAATGGTGCAGATGGTATAATGTTATGATTGTGTTTTTTGAAAAATTCTAGGTATTTATTTCTGATTTCAATTGCTTTCATTGTTTTGCTCTCCTTTTCTCTTTTTTGTTTTTTAAATTATACCCTAAGAAATGGAAAAAATCAAGAAAATCAAAGGATTTTCTTGATGTTTAGTATATTTTATAAGTTCCATTTGCACTTTTCTCTAATCGCACATTAGAGTTTAGACAAACTAGTGGTCGGAAACCTGCATCTTTGTTATTACAAAATTGGTGTGTAACGTTTCCATTGTTCCTTACTCCTACCAAAATACCGTTACTATAAGCTACATTCGAAGGTGAAGGAGACGCAACCCACATACTACTTGCCTTCTCCGCACTACTTATTACATACAAACTATCATTCATATTCAACATTTTTTCTAAACCGGTAGACCAAGAATTTCCTCCATTCTTACTCATCTGGTAACCTCCAGCAGTAGCTTGTGCTATATAAGATGCTTTGTACTTTTCACTATACGATTTCATCAACATTTCTATAGCTGGTCCACCAACAGCATAGTCTGCCTTATCCCCTGCAAATCCATCCCACATCGTCGTATCTAACATATATGCCATAGCCTTCATCTTTAAATCAGAACTGGAGTATCCCTTTGTAAAATAGTCGTTATTTAGAGCTTTAATTCTTTCGTCTGTTATATCAGCCGTCCCAGCATAATCTACCAGTACACCTTTATTACTAGGAGCTGCTACGCCTTCAGCAAAAGCAACACCATAATCTGTATTTCCCCTTACCAAAGATGTTCCGCCTCTTCCCTTAGGAACGTATTGGTATGCTATATAGTCATCTGCTATCAAATAAATATTATTTTCATCTGCATAAAATATTTTCCAATTTTCTACTGCATTATTATAATCTTTTCCGTCTATCGTCTTGGTTGAATAATTGGAAACAATTGCACCATAAAAACTGCTTGGATTCTTTTTTATAACATCTGCTGTAATAGGTTTGCTTTTCCAAATGGCATATAAAGTAATATCCTCTGTTATATTTATAATACCTGAATCTTCATAATCGCTTCCTGTTCCATCTGCTTTGGTATTCCATTTTACAAAGTCATAATCTTCTCTTGTAAATTTGTTAACTGGTAAAGTGCTATCCTCTCCTTTTGTTACTTTTTTACTTTCCATAGTTCCTGTTCCATTATTCGCATCAAATGTGATAGTTGCTACATTATAACTCCATATTGCATATAAAGTCACGTCTCCTGTTGGTTGATATCTACTTCCTTCTAAGTATATGTTTGCTGTTCCGTCTGGTTCTTGCTTCTCACACCATCCTGCAAATAGATAATCTTCTCTAGTAAATGTGGTTCCTTCTAATATTTTATAAAATCCACTTCTTACTTCTACTGTTTTTTCTTCTCCGGTTCCTCCATTTGGATGATAAGTTATCGTGTATTTTTGTCCTGGTGTTTTATTGGTTTCTATTATTTTTGCAGTTTCTTTTTCATTATCTACTTCTATGATAAATTCATAGCCTTCTTTACTTTCTACAATTAGATATTCTACTGTCTCGCTATCTTGCTTTTCTTTAGTTGTTTTTTCTACCCAGTCTTTTTCTTTTACTTTTTTCTCTATACTGACTATCATTGTCTCTCCTTTTGTCTCTGTTGTTCTTTCTGTTACTTCTTCCATTATGATTAAGTTTAATTCTTCCTTATACTGCGCTATATTGTGCTGTTCTTTAGCACTATTGGCCTTTCCGTAGCAGTCCATTTTCTCCTGTTAAAGTTGCTATGCTTATTCCTGCCAAAATTAATAAAATAATGATAGTAATTACTAACGCAATTAGTGTGATTCCTTTGTTCTTTGTCATTTTTCTTTCCTCCGTTTTCTTCTGTTTTCTAATAAAAATTTTACCAATGGTAGAAGAATTATGTCTATATGTTTATAGTTGTAATATTTTTGTCCAATTAAAGCAAACCATGTCATAATTTGTGATGGAAAGTAGTTCTACAGGTATTTCAAGATGCGTTATTTTATAAAAGATATAAGAATTAAATAAGGTCGCTTAGAAGAAAATTTAGAAACAGCAAAAAAATGCTAAAAAGAAATATGAAAATGGAAGGTATTCCAGATATAACTGATTTAACAAAAAACGAATTAGAAAAATTAAAAGTATAAAGTGAAAAGAGAGTGTTAAAATCCAACCGTATTAATTCAAAATTTTTACTTTTTGAATTTACACAGTTAGATTTTAACACTCTTCACAACTCAGTTTCACAAATAAAGTAAGGGACGAAAAGTATTGTCGTCGCGGCTGTTAGTCGTCTGGCCGTAGCCGCGGTGGCTCGCAGAGTAGGTGCTGTAGCCGTAATAGCCTCCTCTGTGCACACACGGACAGCTGGCGCCAGTGCTGGTGTTGGTATAAGTGCTAGTTTCTGTTGTCCATTCCCAACAATTTCCTGCCATATCATAAATATTACATCTTACATCTTTATTACTTCCATCTGTTGCTTTTCCTGTTTTAGCTAGTGTTCTTTGTAATCTACTTTGCATAGCATAATCTACATCTCCTGAAAATTCTTGGATAAATACAATGGCTGTATCCCATGCATAACTGTTGATTAAATCACTTGTAAATTTTTTATTGACATACATTTCTCTACTTACTGTCGCTGCCTTGATTTGGGTAATATAATTATAAACATATTTGTCTTCTTTACATACCATTGGATTGCTTTGATTAGATGAACTTGTTCTATTCGCTGTAGCATTGGCATCTCCTGCTTCATATCTTCCTATATAATATCCACCATTATTAGTTACACTCGTTTTAAATGCCTCAATCTTAATCGCTGTTACATTTCCTTTCGTTGAAGTAGCTAATTCTTGATAATAATCATTTATGGTATTAGCTCCTTGTTTTGTTGGCGTTCCATTACTTGCAAATATATAACGATTTAATTCAATCGTTTTACTTCCATCAGCATGATTTACTTTCCCCACTGGTATCCATACAAACTGACTTCCCTTTGTTGTTGCATTTCCTGCACTTACATCTTCTATTACAATCCCTTGGGTTACATCTGTTCCAGAGTCACTTGCTATTTTAAATCCTTCTGGAATGACTACTTCATTTTCATATTTATCAGTAATCGTTGTTGGATTTGTATTGTCTAATACTCCTCCATTTGTTTTTGCATCCTCTACTGTTAAAGGCTTGCTTGGCGTTGGCGGAGTTGGTGTATCTCCTCCACCTGTTGTATTTCCTCCTCCAGTTGTATTGCCATCACCTACTGAAACTTTTCCAACATAATCATCTAATTTTCCTGTAATTTCATAACCTGCATCAGTTCGAATGGCTCCTGTTTCTTTGTTTACTTGGTCTGCGTTGCTAATTACTTTATTGTTTATAATTTCTTGAATAACATCATCTATTCCTGGATTTCTATGCTTTTGTTCTGCTTTTATAATGGCTAACTCTACTTGCTCTTCTAAGGCTGCTTTTTCTGCTAATTCTTTTGCTGTCCTTGCTTCTTTTATTAGTCCTTTTTCTCCTGTTAATCCTGCTAGTGTTACTCCAGCTAGAATTAATAAAATAATAATGGTCATTACTAATGCTACCATTGTTATTCCTTTGTTATTATTGTTTGTTATTTTCTTTTCCATCTCTATTTCCTCCGTTTTCTTCCGTTTTCTTCCGTTTCTAATAGAGATTTTATCAATCATAAAAGAATTATGTCTATATGTTTGTATATACATATATCAAAAATAGATAGCACTTCTTTTTTCTTGCTATCTATTTTCCTATAATTAATATGTTTCTATTTTCACTTCTTTTCCTTTAAAAGCAAATACCATTTTTGTTATATTGGTAAATCCTCTTTCTTTTAAGTTTGTTTCATATTTTCTCTCTTCTATTTGTTTCTTGGCATTTTCTACTGTTTCTTCTATTGTTTTTTCTTCTTTATCTTCTAATACTTTAAATTCCATAATAAAACTATTGGCATTTTTGTCTTTTGGCTCTAGCATGATGTCATATCTTCCTGTTCCTGATTCTCGGTTGGAATTCACGTAGTAACTATCTTTTAACCCTACTAACATTCCTAATACAAAGGCATGATAAAAATTTTCTGCAGTGTTTTCTCCTACATCCATATAGCTGAACATTTGTCTTACTAATATTTCAAATTTTTTCTCGAATTCTTTTAAATTTAAAGTTATTAAATCTTTTAAAATGGTGTTTAAATCGTTTCCTATTACCTTATCACGGAACCAATCATCGATAATATCCTCAAATAGTAATTGTATCTCATAGTTTGTCAACTGTACTTTATATAGTTTTCTTTGCAAATCAACAACTTCTACTACTTTTAAATATCCCGTTCCTAGTAGCAGTCCCCATATATTGTCTTCATTTTTTTCAATTCCTACGATAATCGTTTCTTGGTCTATTTTTACTTCGATTGCTTCACCTTTTAATAGTTTTTCTATTTTTTCTTTTACTGTTGTCGAGTTTTTTAAGATTAGTTTGATTAAGTCGTTAGAACTAGTATTAACCCAATAGGGTATTAATTTTCGATCGGCTAAATAATTTATAATGCTCCATGGATTATAAATTCCTTTTGTATTTCCTATGGTATAACCATCATACCATTTTTTAATTTCATCTTTCTCTGCTTGTATCTCAAAATCTTCAATTACTTTTTCCATTTCTTCTGTTGTTATTCCAAAATCACTACTAAATTCATCGTCTAATATGGTATATACTTTAAAGTTATTGGCTCCACTAAAGATGCTCTCTTTGGCTACTCTTGATACTCCTGTAATGGCCGTTTTTTCTAAGTATGGATTGTCTTTAAAGGTTACTCCATAAAAAGTTTTGAAGAATTTAACTGCTTGGTCATAATATCCTTCTACATAGGCATTTTGCAATGGTACATCATATTCGTCTACTAATAACATTACTGGCTTATCATAATGACGGTTTAGGTATTTAGATAAATCCCTTACACTATTTTTTAAGTCTACTTCGTTTTCTCGACAAAATAAAATTTCTTTTATTTTTTCTTTTTCTTCTGGATATATTTTTTCGCTATCTAATAGATATCTGTGCTCTTGATACATTTCTAATACTGCTGTTTTCATGTTTAATAGCATGTTTTCGTAATTACTATCTTGTACATCTTTTAAAGTGATATAGATAACTGGGTAATATCCTAATTTTGAGGTGTATTTTTCGTCTTGTTCCATTATTTTTAGACCTTTAAACAATTCTTTATTGTCTTTTTCAGTACAAGAAAAATAGTATTTTAACATACTCATGTTTAGGGTTTTTCCAAATCTTCGAGGTCTCGTTATTAGGGCTACTTTACTGCTATTGTCTATAATGTTTTTTATATATAAAGATTTGTCAATAAAGTAATTTTCTCTTACTATTAGTCCTTTAAAATCACTTTCTCCTATTCCTACTCTTGGCATTAATTTTCCCTCCTTGTTTTAGTTTTCCCTTTTTCTTCTAGTTCTATTCTACTATAGTACTTCTAAAAAAGCAAGTATTTCTCTTGCTTTTTATATCTTATCCTATCTTATTTAAAAAATTTATTATCACTTCCCTTTTATTATTTAAATTTCCCTCTATCCATACTTTATCACCCTCTACCAATTTTTGATAGCACCAGTCTGCTATTCCGTCATAAGCTTTAATTTTAATAATACTTTGATTTCTTATCTGTATTTCGAACATTGCTATTGCAATATTTTTACTATCCAAAATAAATTTATAATCTATTTCACTTATTATTTTCCCTATTAAAAAACATAAATTCATCTTTCTTCTTCTTTCTTTTTATAAATTGCGTAAAATAAATAAATTCGAAATATCTTTTACTAATATCTATTTTACTGATACTTTTTTACCTTAAACGGAAGGAATAAATCTCTTTAATACTAATACATTTACTGGCTGCATTTCGTAAAATACAACATCTCAAATTGGTATTAGAGTAAGGGACGGAAAGCATTGTTGTCGTTGCTGTTAGACGTATTGTTGTTGTTGCGGTTGCTCGTATAGTTGTTGCTGTTGTTGTAATTGCCTCCTCTGTTCACACACGGATTGTTGCTATTGGTGTTGGTTTCGATTTATCCCTAATTTTACTTTTATCCTTTTTCTATATAGAATAGCTTTTCTAATAATTGCTTACTATTCGCATATTTGATATATCCCATATGTCCTGCCAAGTATTTTTTAGCTTCTTTACTTGTCATTTTTCCTAATTTTATTTGTTGTTTTA
>CANEEJ010000072.1 GCA_947426525.1 uncultured Clostridium sp.
CACAATTCGAAGTAAATGGTAAAAAAGTTGATATTCCATCTTATTTAGTAAAAGCAGGAGATGTTATCACAGTAAGAGAAAGCAAAAAAGATAATGCTACTATCAAAATAAATGTAGAAGAATCAAGCAAAAGACCAGTTCCAGCATGGCTAGAAAAAGATAATGAAAAATTATCAGGTAAAGTCATCCGATTAGCATCTAGAGAAGACATTGATATTCCAATCGAAGAACATTTAATAGTAGAGCTTTACTCAAAATAATAAAGGTTTATAAAGCCTATGAAGTTTTAAAAAGTTTAGGAAAGAGGTTCCTAAAATTAGGAGGTAAGAATGATAGAATTTGAAAAGCCAAACATTGAATGTCTAGAGGTAAATGATACAAATAATTATGCAAAATTTGTATGTGAACCATTAGAAAGAGGTTATGGAGTAACAATAGGAAATTCTTTAAGGAGAATTTTACTTTCATCACTTCCAGGATGCGCTATAACAGGTGTAAAAATAGATGGAGTATTACATGAATTTTCTACCATCCCAAATGTAGTAGAGGATGTACCAGAAATTATTGTTAACTTAAAAAATGTTAGACTAAAATTCAATGAGAACGAAGAAAAAGTTTTAAGAATTGATGTCAAAGGTGAAGGAGAAGTTACAGCAGCAGATATTGTAACAGACGGAACTGTTGAAGTTTTAAATCCAGAATTACATATAGCTACTATTGCTGAAGGTGGAAGCCTAAAAATGGAAATGACAGCAGACAAAGGAAGAGGATATAATTCAGCTGATAAAAATAAAAAACCAAATCAAGATATATCAGTACTTCCAATCGATTCTATCTATACACCAGTAAAAAAAGTTAATTATCAAGTAGAAAACACTAGAGTTGGACAAATGGTAGATTATGATAAATTAGTAATTGAAGTATGGACAGATGGAAGCTTAAAAGCACATGAAGCACTAAGCTTAGCTGCCAAAGTAATGACAGGACATCTAGAATTATTCATTGATTTATCAGAAGCTACTAAAAATACTCAAGTTATGATTGAAAAAGAAGAATCAAAGAAAGAAAAAGTACTAGAAATGTCAATAGAAGAATTAGAATTATCTGTTAGATCATTTAACTGTTTAAAAAGAGCAGGAATTGCTACAGTAGAAGACTTAACAAATAAATCTGAAACAGACATGATGAAAGTAAGAAATCTAGGTAAAAAATCATTTGACGAAGTAACAGCAAAATTACATTCATTAGGATTAGATTTTGCGTCAGAAGATGAATAAAAAAAGACGAAATTAAAGGAAGGTGAAAAAATTGGCTACAAATAGAAAATTAGGTAGAACAACAGACATAAGAATGGCAATGTTAAAGACATTAACAACAGATTTAATTATGCATGGAAAAGTAGAAACAACATTAGCAAGAGCAAAAGAAGTAAAAGCCATTGCTGACAGCATCATTTCACTTGCTATCAAAGAAAAAGATAACTTTGAAATGGTAGATGTTAAAGTTGTAAAAGCTAAATTAGATGCAAAAGGAAATAAAGAAACCGAATTAGTAAAAAGCAAAAATGGTAAAGAATACTTAAAAGTAGTAAAAGAAGAAACTACTGAAAAAAGACAAAAAGATATGCCAAGCAGATTAAATGCAAGAAGAAAAATTATGAGAAAAATCAATAAAGTAAAAGATAGCGAAGGAAATAATGTTGACTTACCAGCAAAATTATTTAACGAAATCGCTCCAAAATACGCAGGTAAAAATGTAGGAGGATACACACGTATCATCAAAGCAGGACCAAGACGTGGAGACGGAGCAGAAGTAGCAATCTTACAACTTATCTAATTAAATGAGACAGTTAGGGACAGACCTTAACTGTCTCATTTTTGTCGTAATTTGGGACAGGCACCCAACTAGACACTTTGTCGTAATCTGGGACAGGTTTGATTAGTAAAATTCGAATGGTCACATTGTGCCTGTCTCAGTTTGGCCATTGACAACTTAAAACAAATAAAACTAGGAAATTCACCAATTACATAGAAAAAACATATAATAAAACCATAGGAGGCTAGAAACAATGGAATTTATTCTAAATACCATTTTTTGGACACTTGCCATTTATGGTTTTTTTGAAATTATAAAAACAATTATTAATTTATTTACTTATACAAATCTCCAATCAGATGGAATTTATCTAATCATAGCTGTGAAAAATCAGGAAGAAAAAATAGAAGGGTTTTTACGTTCGAGTTTATTTAAAATACTTTATGGAAAAGAAGAATATCTAAAAAATATTATAGTAGCAGATTTGAAATCAGAAGATAGAACAAAGGAAATTGCTAAAAAAATGGAATTAGAATACGATTGTTTAAAAGTAACTAGTTGGAAGGAATGCAAAGATATTATAGATAATGTAGATGATGCATAACGATGGTCACATTGTGCCTGTCCCAACTTGACCATTGCGAAAATTATGTAAAAAAGATATTAGTAGAAAGCGGATAAAACATTGAAAAATCCATCTAGCAAAAATATAATGATTTAAGGAAAAACAAAAGAAGGAAGGAAAGAAGCAAGAATGGATTTGAAACACAAAAAAACAAAAGGAATCACACTAATAGCACTAGTTATCACAATTATTATATTATTGATTTTGGCGGGAATAACCATAGGAACCTTATTTGGCGAAAATGGAATTATTACAAGAGCGGTTAAAGCAAAAGAAGAATATAAAATAGCAGAAGCAAGGGAAAAATTGTCACTAGTGCTATTAGATGCAGGAGTAGAAAAAAGAACGAATATAAAATACAATCAAGATGTATTTCTAAATCAATTTATAAAAGATAATTTAGAAGGAAGTAAAATAAAAGGAGATATTGCCATTGTTGATGGATATGCTTTTAATTTAGATAGAAGCGTACCAAAAATAGGAGAATATCTAGGAAAAGGGGAAGAATTAGTATTTCCAGATTTGACAATAACTACACAAATCAGTGATAATAAAGATTTGGCAACAATAACAATTGTTACACAAGAAAAGAAGAATGGAATTAGTAAAATAGAAGTTATCTTAGATGGCGATGTAGTACATACTTATGATAATTACAACAATACAAAAGATGAAATAACCGAAAACTACACGACCGATAAAAATGGAACCTATATAATTAAAGTATATGGAAAATTGCCTACGACAGAGACAACGAAAGTAGAGGGAATCATTTCACCAGTTATCTATGAACCAAATGGAAGTGAACAGTATGCAAAAGAATTTCAAGTAAAAGTAAGTGCAAGTGAAGCAAATGAAAAAGTAAAAAGTATTAAATATCAATGGACAAGTACAACAGCAGAACCCGCTAAAGAGAGTTTTACAGAGACAGTAGCAAATGGTGGAACGGTAACAAAGGATAAATTAACAGGAAAGTACTATTTATGGACTTTATTAGAAACAGAGTCAGGTGCAATAAGGACAGGAAAAAGTGAGGCATTTTATTTTGATAATAAGATACCAAAAAATGTACAATTGAATTCGGAACCAATATCAGAAAATAGTTTTTTATTAACATCAAGTGCACAAGATGAGGAATCAGGAATAGCAAAATATGATTTTTATGTTAATAATCAGTTAAAATATACAGTAGATGTTTCTAAAGAAGAAGTGACTCAAAAGGTTACAGTACCAGCTATGGGGAATTCTTATTCATGTGAAGTCATAGTTACTGATAAAGCGGGAAATTTTACAAAACAAATCATTGTAGCTAGGACGAAAATGTATGAGTGGGGAAAGTATGTTCTTAATCATCTCTATGACATTTATAGTTCTGAGCCTGTTAATCTTACTGTTAATGGTTCAGATATAGCAAGAGGATGTCATGGCTACCATGATAATAGTTCATCTAGTCAAATGGAGTTTTCTTGGCCAGGCGACTATGTTTCGATGGAGTGGTGCGATATTACTTCTTATTACGTTGGGTATCACTACGAGATAAATCGGCAGTTATTATACTTTGCTTTCACTTCCAGAAGCTATTTCTGGGCGGAAAGTATAAATTAACAGTAACGCATGATTATAAAAGGGAACGAGAGGGATATCCTAAAGCAGGTAAGTTTATTGAATATGTTTATTCAGTGTCACCGAGTTCATATGTTGAAAATGGAGCATTTGGCAATTATTGGTTTATTTCAAGAGGTCTTCGTTAGACATCCAGTTTGGAGCCTGTCCCAAAACACGACAAAGTGTCGGCTTCGGTGCCTGTCCCAAAACACGACAAAAACACGACTTGAAAATAACAAATAAATATGATAAACTTGTATTTACAAAAAAGGAGAGATACATGGAAATTACAGGACAAATACAAGGAATTATATATAAAAATGAAATCAATAGTTATACCATAGCAGAATTTGAAACAGAAGAAGAAAGTACTACAATCGTAGGATATCTACCATTTGTAAATGAAGGAGAAAGCCTAAAATTAATAGGAAAGTTTGTAGAACATAAAGAATATGGAAGACAATTCAAAGTGGACACTTTCGAAAAAATAATGCCACAGACACTAGGCGCATTAGAGCGATATTTAGCAAATGGAAATATAAAAGGAATAGGAGAGGCACTAGCCAAAAGGATTGTCAAAAAATTTGGAGAAGAAACCATCCATGTTTTTAAATATGAGCCTAAAAGATTAGCTGAAGTAAAGGGAATTTCAGCTAATAAAGCTACAGAGATGGCAGAAGATTTTATTCAAAATTGGGAAGTATGGCAAATTGTTGGATTTTTAGAGCGTTTTGGAATTGGTGCAGAACATGCCAAAAAGGTATTTGATTTATTAGGAAACAATGCAATTGAACAAATAGAAGCAAATCCATATCTTTTAATTGATATAGCACGAGGAGTCGATTTTAAACAAATTGATAAAATGGCACTAGATTTAGGGATGAATTATGATAATGAAAAAAGAGTTACCAGTGGAATCAAATATGGTTTAATTAGAAGTACTTATAATGGACATACTTGTGTTCTAAAAACGAATTTAATAGAATTTGTAATCAATCTTCTAGATGTTTCAAAAGAAAATGTAGAAGATGGATTAATTGCTTTAAAAGTAAAAGATGAGATTGTTATTGAGAACAGAGATGGTGAAGAATATACCTATTTAAATGCTTTTTTTAATACAGAAGCAGAAATTGCTATTCGAATTAATAGATTGCAAAATGCAAACAATATAAAAAAAGTAACAGGAATAGAAAAAGAATTAAAAAAAGTAGAAGCAAATTCAAAAATTGAATTGTCAAAAAAGCAAAAAGAAGCGGTGAAATTAGTAAATGACAACAATGTTACTATTATTACAGGAGGACCTGGAACAGGAAAGACCACAATTATAAAAACTATTATTGATATCTATGAAGAAAAAGGAAAAAAAGTAGTTCTTTGTGCCCCAACAGGAAGAGCAGCCAAACGAATGACAGAAACAACAGGAAAAGAAGCGTCTACCTTACATCGATTATTAGAGATTGGAAAAATTGATGAAGATAGTTTATATAAAAACACATCAAACTATGAGGGTGCTCCTATTGATGGGGACTTAATCATTGTAGATGAAATGTCAATGGTTGATATGTTCTTAATGAATTATTTATTAAAATGCATTTATCAAGGCACAAAATTAATTTTAGTAGGAGATGAGAATCAATTAGCATCAGTTGGACCAGGAAGTGTATTAAAAGATTTAATTCATTCAGAACAAATTGCAACTATCCACTTAGACAAAATTTTTAGACAAGCTGCCAAAAGTAAAATTGTATTAAATGCCCATCGTGTTAATCAAGGGGAAGGTTTTTTGAAAAAAGATGAGCAAGAGGAGGGAATGAAAGAAGATTTCTTCTTTATCAAAGGAATACAGCAAGAAAAAATGTTAGCAGAAGTCGTTTCCTTATGTACAGGGAGACTGCAAAATTATGGAGACTATGACTTTTTTCAAAACATACAAGTCTTATCGCCAACCAAAAAAGGAATGCTAGGAACCAAGGAATTAAATAAAGCTTTACAACAACAGTTAAATCCTAATTATGATAATTTACCAGAAAAAGCAAGTATGGGAGCTGTTTTTCGAGCAGGAGACAGAGTGATGCAAATAAAAAATAACTATGATATTTACTGGGAGAAAAACATTTCAGGAAAAAAAGAAATGGGAAGCGGTGTGTTTAATGGTGAAATCGGAACCATAACAGAAATAAATGAAAGAGAAAAACAAGTAGAAATTCGATTTGATGACGAAAAAATAGCATGGTATGAATTTTCAGATTTAGACCAAATTGAGCATAGTTATGCCATTACCATTCATAAATCACAACGGAAGTGAATTTGACGTTGTAATTATGGTCATTCCGCCAGCATCACCAATGTTAATAACTAGAAACCTATTATATACAGGAATAACAAGAGCTAAAAAGCTATTAGTAATGGTAGGTATTGATAAAGTAGTAGAATTTATGATACAAAATGTAGATGTCAAAAAAAGAAATACAGGTTTAGAATATAAAATGAGACGGTGGGGACAGGTCTTAACTGTCTCATTTTTTTGTTTTAAATAAGCCAAATTTTATCTAAAATATAAAAATGAGACAGTTAAGCCCTGTCCCCACCGTCTCATTTTTGTC
>CANEEJ010000073.1 GCA_947426525.1 uncultured Clostridium sp.
TGAAGCCAATTAAATATATAGGAGAAAATCAAACAGGAAGCAAATGGGCAAATGCAATTACCATGGATGGAAGTATGTGGGTATGGATACCAAGATATGCTTATAAGATAACAGAAGGATACCAGTCTAATGTAACAGGAAAAATAGAGATTGCATTTTTAGATACTAATAATAACTTTTTAAATGGAGAAACAGGAACTTTATTGACAGACCCTAGCCAAGTGACTTATACGAACAATGTTCAAAATCAATGGTTAGTACATCCAGCATTCACAAGTAGCGCAGCAAATGGAGGCGGATTTGGAGAATTAGAGGGATTATGGGTAGGAAAATTTGAGGCGACAGGAACATCTACGAATTTAAGTGTAAAACCAGGAGAAGAAGGCTTAACAAATATGACAATTAATGCCCAATATCAATTAGCTAAAAAGAGTAAATTTGGGGAGACAGATAATTTAAATAGTCATATGATAAAAAGTAGTGAGTGGGGAGCAACTGTATATTTGGCACATAGCAAATATGGAGTAAATGGACAAAAAATAGAACGTGATAGTACAGAAAAATATATAACTGGTGGAAGCAAAAGTAAGGTAGAAATTTATACAGTAAACAAAAAACAAAGTTCGACTTATAATGCAAATGGAGTATATGGGTTACATGGAGGAATTCATGACAGAATGGCATCGTATGTAAACAATGGAAATTCTAATTTAACGTCTTGGGGAGGAAAAAATAGTGGAGATTTATATGGCGCAAATGAAACAGAAAGAACGACCAATACACCTTATAAAATGGTATATGAAAGAGGATATGAAGCAGCCAAGAAGTATAAAGGAGATGCCATATACGAAACTTCTAATTCGCAAAATAGTAATACTGGTGCATGGTTTTTATCTGTTTCGATTTTTCCTGGGTCAACAGATCCATTTATTACACGTTTTGATAGTAAAACAACGGGAAGTACGTTTTCTTTTAGCATAGACCATGGTAGCGCTTATGCTGTACATGGATTTAGACCAATATTAGCTTTTTAAGCAAAATGAAATGAAGAAGTAAAAATAATAAATGAAAAATTAGACTGACCTTTCAGTCTAATCTTTTTTTTGTAAAAATATGGTATAAATAATAAAGAGAAAATCAACAAACGAGGAAAGTTGTGCCTTAGGAAGGAATGAGGTAATAAATGAGTGAAAGACTATATAAGTACATACCAATAACAGACTTAAAAGACATGTTAAACAAATCAGGAAAAGAATATGGTGAAAAAATAGCCTATCAAATTAAGCTAGAAGAAGGAAAATACAAAAATATCACCCACCAAGAAGTAAGAGAAAACATAAATGCACTAGGAACTGCACTAATTGATATGGGATTAAAAAATAAAAGAATAGCTGTTATCGGAGAAAACCGAATGGAATGGGAAATCGCTTACTTAAGTATCGTATGCGGAACAGGAATAGTAGTGCCATTAGACAAATCTTTACCAGAAAATGAGTTAAAAAACTTGATAGAACGTTCTGGAGTAGAAGCTATTTTCTATACAAAAAAATATGAAACCATACTAGAAAACGCGAAATATGAAGGAATAGGAAAACTAAAACATTTAATATCAATGGACTTAGAGCAACATAAAAAAGGAATTTATGCACAAAAAGAATTAATTGAAAAAGGAAAAAGATTAATTAAGCAGGGAAATTTAGAATTTATAAAAGCAGAAATTGAACCTGAAAAAATGAGTATTATGCTATTTACATCAGGAACGACATCAGCTTCCAAAATAGTAGCATTATCTCATAAAAATCTATGTTCTAACTTAATGGACATTGCTTCTATATTAGACATTGATAGTAATGACGTATTTTTATCTTTTTTACCCTTACATCATGTTTTTGAATGTACTGTTGGTTTCCTATTTGCACTATACAAAGGAGCCAAAACCGTATTTTGCGATGGAATTAGACATATTCCAGAAAATATGAAAGAATACCAAGTTACAGTAATGGCATCTGTACCAGCCATTTATGAAAGAATTTTTAAGATTATTCGAAGACAGTTAGAAAAACAGGGGAAAGTAGAAGAAATCTTACGAAAAGAAGAACAATATAGAAACAGCAGTATGGAAGAAAAGAAAAAAGCATTTCAAGAAATACATGATATGTTAGGTGGAAAAGTAAAATTATTAATTAGTGGAGCTGCTAGTTTAGAAGCAGGAATAGAAGAAAAATATCGATTATTAGGTCTTAACTTAGTACAGGGATATGGATTAACAGAAACTTCACCAGTTGTAGCAATTGGAACCAAGAAATATCATAAAGTAGGGTCAATTGGAAAAGCGGTACCAAGTGTAAAAGCAAAAGTAATTCAGCCGAACCAAGAAGGAATTGGAGAATTAATTGTGCAAGGACCTAATGTAATGCTTGAATATTTTGGAAATCGAATAGAGACAAAAAAAGCATTAGTTGATGGATGGTTTTATACAGGTGATTTAGCAAAAATTGATGAAGAAGGATATATTTTTATTTGTGGAAGAAAGAAGAGTGTAATTGTATTAAAAAACGGAAAAAATATCTTCCCAGAAGAAATGGAAAATTTAATCAATCGAATTGAAGGGGTAGAGGAATCATTTGTATTTGGAAGACAAATGTCACAAGACCAAAATGATATCAAAATATATGCTAAATTAGTCTATAATCAAGAAATAGTAGAAAATACATATAAAGTGCAAGGTGAGGAAAAGATTTATCAAGCTTTAGCTGAAAAAGTAAAAGAAATCAATCAAACTATGCCACACTATAAGGCTATCAGAGGAATTATCTTATCACAAGAACCTCTAATAAAAACAACAACCAATAAAATTAAAAGACAGAACAATCTAGAAAAAATTAGAAAAGAGGAAGAAAATGCCAAAAATGGAGAAGATGTACTTAAGAAACTTAACAACTAAAATACTAGGAAAAAATGCCATTTATTATCCTCAAATTGACTCCACCCAACTAGAAATATGGAGACAAGTGGGAAAAGGCACGATAAAAAACGGAACTATTCTTATAGCAGATATCCAAACTAAAGGAAAAGGAACACATGGGAGAAAATGGTACACAGACGAAAAAGACAATATAGCATTTTCCTTTTTTCTAGAAGCAAATTGCAAAATTGCTAAAATAGAAGGGGTTACCATTGAAATAGCTAAAATTTTAGTAAAAGTCTTTCAGCAATTGTACCATATAGAACTAGAAATTAAGCATCCTAATGATTTAGTATATCAGGGGAAAAAAATAGGTGGAATTTTAACAGAAACCAAATTAATAGGAGAAACCGTAAAATACCTTGTAGTTGGCATTCGGAATTAACACTAGGCAAGAAAAATTTGATGAAGAAATAGCTAAGATAGCAACTTCTATTAAGAAAGAATTTCAGGTAGAAGTAGACAGAGAAAAAATAATAACAGAATTTTGTAATCAGTTCGATGTTTTTTGGGACGGGGTCAAAAAACATCGTTAAGATAAAAAAGCTTAAAAATAAAATAGATAAAAGAGGAGTGCGATGTTTTTTGTGCCCGTCCCAAAAAACATCTTCAAAATAACAACTCTAAAACAACAACTACAAACCCGAGGAACCCGATGTTTTTTGACCCCGTCCCAAAAAACATCGAAAGGAGAAAAGATGAAAATAGGATTTTTATTTCCTGGTCAAGGGTCACAAAGCATAGGCATGGGAAAAGACTTATATGAAAAATATGAAGAAGTAAGAAATGTTTATAATAAAGTAAAAGGATTGACAGGTATAGATATTGCTAAAATTACTTTTGAGGGAAAAGAAGAGGAATTAAATGAAACCAAGAACACACAGCTTGCTATTTTGACAATGAGTTTAGGAATTTTGGAACTTTTAAAACAAAAAGGAATAGAAGCTGAAGGTTTAGCAGGATTAAGTTTAGGAGAATATACCGCTTTAATTCATAGTGGAGCAATTACTTTTGAAGAAGGTGTAAAATTGGTACAAAAAAGAGGCGAATATATGCAAACCTTAGTACCAGAAGGTGAGTGGTCAATGGCAGCAATTATGGGAATGGAAGAAGAGCAAGTGGTAGAAGTTTGCCAAAAAGTTACTAAGGGATTTGTTGTACCAGCCAACTTCAATACAACAGGTCAAATTGTTATATCAGGAGAAAAACTAGCAGTAGAAGAAGCAGAAATAATGGCAAAAGAAATGGGAGCTAAAAAGGTAAGAATTCTAAAAACAGCAGGACCATTTCATACTGAAAAATTAAGTGAAGCCTCTAATAAATTAAGAGAAGAACTTGAGAAACTTACCATACATGATTTTGAAATACCAGTTATTAAAAACTTAGATGGAACAATTTATAGCAAAGAGGATGATGTAAAAGAAATTTTAGCCAAACATATTATTAGTCCAGTAAAATTTTCTAAAAGTTTAGAAAATATGTTAGAAATGGGAATTGATACCTTTATTGAAATAGGACCAGGCAAAACATTATCTGGATTTGTAAAACGACTAAAAACAGATAAAAATATTACAATTTTAAATATAAACAATGTTGAGAGTTTCATGATTTTGGGGACGGAGGAAAAAATCATGAAAGATAACTAAAAACAAATAGAAAATAGATAGGGAATGAAGGAACATGATTTTTTCCTCCGTCCCCAAAATCATGGAAGGAGAAAATAGAAAATGAGTAAAGTAGCTTTAATTACAGGTGCAACAAGAGGAATTGGAAGACAGATTGCGATTACTTTAGCAAAAGAAGGATATGATATTGCTTTAAATTATCGCAAGGAAAATGAAGAATTAGAAAGTGTAAAAAAGGAAATTGAAGGAAATAAAGTGGTGTGTTTAGCTATAAAAGGTGATGTTTCAAATTTTGAAGAGTGTGAAGAAGTGGCGAAACAAACCATAGAGAAATTTGGGAAAATCGATGTATTGGTTAATAATGCAGGAATTACCAAAGATATGCTACTAATGAGAATGAAGAAAGAGGATTTTGAACAAGTAATTGATGTTAATTTAATGGGGACTTTTAATATGACAAAGAATGTAATTCAATCTATGTTAAAGGCTCGTTCTGGAAGAATTATTAATATTTCTTCTGTAGTAGGAGTGTCTGGAAATGCTGGGCAGACGAATTATTCAGCTTCTAAAGCAGGTATCATTGGTTTTACTAAAAGCTTAGCAAAGGAAGTTGCTTCTAGAGGGATTTTAGTAAATGCAGTTGCACCAGGTTTTATTGAAACTAGCATGACAGAGGTTTTGAAAGATGAGGTTAAAGAGGAAATTGCTAAAACGATACCTTTGAAACGTATGGGAACTTCACAAGATGTAGCTAATGTAGTTAAGTTTTTGACTTCAGAAGATAGTTCTTATATGACAGGTCAGGTGTTACATGTAGATGGTGGTATGTTAATGTAAAAACATGTTTTCAAATAGAAGAACCTCTATCTTTTATAAAAAGATAAAGGTTCTGGAGATATGGTATTGATTGCTTACTTGGTAGTAAGAAAAGTAAAGCAATAAATGCCAATTCTAGCATCTGGATTCATATGGCTTGTCCAAAAAAAGTGGTCTCCGTTAGCTGTGTAGATAATGGATAATTTTTTAAAAATCCCTTCTGTTAGTGAGAAACAATTATGGGGCAAGTCATAATAAGGATATTGTATTTGTATCTTATGAGGAATTTTGTCCCCATTAGCAAATACAGCACCTACTATTTGTGCTAGAACAGAAAGTCTAAAGTCCGTTTGATAGTCTTCATAGCCATCTTCTTGTTGGATTTCTTGCCGAAGGGCAATTGCCGCTTCATAAAATTCGTTGTTCATACTGATACCTCCTTAGGTGTTTTGTACTGTAAACATAATATCATAAATTAAAAATTAAGTCAATGGAAAGGAAAGAAAAACATGGAAAAAAGAGTTGTAATTACAGGATTAGGAGCTATTACTCCAATAGGAAAAAATGTAGAAGAAACTTGGAAAGGAATTAAAGAAAAAAAATGTGGAATTGACAAAATAACCTTATTTGACACTACAAATTATAAAACAACATTAGCAGCAGAAGTGAAAAATTATGAAGCAAGTGAACATTTTGATGCAAAGCAAGCAAAAAGATTAGACAGAAGTTCACAATTTGCTATGATTGCAGCAAGAGAAGCTATGCAAGATAGTGGTATAACACAAGAAAATACAGATTTTGAAAGAATGGGAGTATTTGTAAGCTCTGGAATTGGAGGGCTAAAAACCATTCAAGACCAATGTGAAATAAATTGCGTAAAAGGAAATAATAGAGTATCACCAATGTTTATTCCTATGTCCATTGCCAATATGCCAGCAGGAAACATTGCCATTGATGTAGGCGCAAAAGGAGAATCAATTTCTATTGTGACAGCTTGTGCATCATCAACTCATGCCATTGGAGAAGCTTATAAAACGATAAAATATGGTTCAGAAGATGTCATTTTAGCAGGAGGAACGGAAGCATCTATTTGTCGAGTAGGAATAGCAGGATTTGAAAATATGAAAGCTTTATCACATGCAACTGACAAAAATAGAGCAAGTATTCCATTTGACAAAGAAAGAAGTGGATTTGTCATGGGAG
>CANEEJ010000074.1 GCA_947426525.1 uncultured Clostridium sp.
AAGAAAATTTAGATATATATATATATATCAACATTTGATATTGTACTAACAGACAATTCTAGTTTTAAAGAAATAGAAGATATTATTAAACTAGAAGAATATTAAAAGGTAGAAAATGTTAAGAATTAGTATGTGGAGGAGACAATGAAAATAGGAATAGATTTAGATGGAGTTGTTATAGACAGTGAAACAACTTTTAGAACTTATGAAGAAATATTTGATATAGATACTGTAAAAGGAAATAATTTAATAAATAGAGAAGAGCCAAAATTTCAAGCTAGATATAATTGGACAGAAGAACAAAAACAAGAATTTATTGAAAAATATTTTTTAACAGTATCAAAAGAAAGTAATCTAATGTCAGGATTTATAGGAGTATATAATTTACTAAAAAAGCAAGGTCATGAATTTGTAGTTATTACTGCTAGAGGTGGATTTGTTAAAGAAATGAAAGATGATGCAATAAGATTATTAGAAGAAAATAATATTATTTTTGATAAATATTATTGGAAAATTGATGACAAATTAGAAGTATGCAAAAACGAAAATGTAGATATTATGATTGATGATGACTGGAGAATCATAAAGAAATTAGCAGACAATAATATAAAAACATTGTATTTTAGAGATACAAATTTAGTAAAACTAGAAGAAAACAAGTACATAAAAGAAGTAAATAATTGGGGAGACATATATAGAATTATAAAAGATTAAATTAATTATCCGCATTTGATTAACAAGTGCGGGTAATTAGTTTAAAATAGAGTTGGTGGTAAATATGATATATAATTATAAAGAAATTAAAGAGAAGTATAAAATTAATTATAAAATTAATGAGGTTCCAAATTGAAACCTCAAAAGTTAACGTAAAAATAATTGACAAATGTAATAAAATAACTTATAATGAATATAATAAAAGAAACAATAATTTAATTATTGTTTAAAAAGCGGTAAGCCTCTACCATAAGTGAGGAACGAAAAAAGCGGTGAGCCTCTACCATAAAGTGGGGAACGAAAAAAGCGGTGAACTTCTACCATAAAGTGAAGAACGAAAAAAGTAGGGATACCAGAAATGGTATCCTAATTTATTAAGGAGCAACAAATGGAAAAATTAAATTTTTATATAGTTAAGGAAGAATATGTAAAATACATGAGCCAATTTGACAAAAGAATATCAAAATCGTATGATGAAAAAGCAAGAAGACCATTTATAGGAATTGTATTAAAAGTAGACGAGATATTATATTTTGCACCATTCACATCTCCTAAACCGAAACACTTAAAGATGAAAAACACAATAGATTTTTTAAAGATAGACAATGGAAATTTAGGAGCAATAAACTTTAATAATATGATACCAATTCCAATGGAAGAATGCATAAAAATTGATGTTGAAAATGAACAAGATGAAACATATAAAATATTATTATATAAGCAAATACATTGGTGCAATGAAAGGGAAAATGCAAATATAATCCTAAATAGAGCTAAAAATTTATATAATAGAGTTATAAACAGAAAACTACCACAAAGAATAATTGATAGGTGTTGTGATTTTAAAATGTTAGAAGAAAAATCACAACAATATAAATAAAAATTTTCAAATAAGTTATAGAAAAAATTTAAAAAAATAAAAGAAGTGGATATAAAAAAATCCTGAAAAGCTACAACCATAAGCAAATAAAAAAATAGGGTGTTTATATTCCATTTTAGAAAAATATATAGTATAATGTATCTGTGTTAAGAAATTGTCATTACATAGCATATGTAGTTGATACCATGAAAATGGGTAAAGCTGATAAGTAAGCAATTACTTTGTGAAAACAAAGGTAAAGTAGAAAACTTTGTGTTAGGGCAAAGGTAAAAAGAGTAATATAAAAAAAGAACAAAATTACTCCATTTAAAAATATAACAAAGGGAGTATTGTGTCCAAAAGTAAATAATAGATGAATTACAATAACAAGTAAAAAATGCTTGTTATTTTTTATATTGTAGGAAAGTTCTCCTAGTAGGAGGACTTTCTGTACAAGATAAATATGGGAATTTATAGAATTTCTTTGCGGTTGCTACCGTTTAGAAATTCTTAAATTCGTTTTTTAATGCCCAAAAAGGAAAGACAGGAGGTGTTAGAAAATGATAGAAATTAAAAATAGTAATATTCAAAGAAATATAAGAAAAAGTGCATATATAGGAATTTTAAACAAGCTAACAAAAGAAAACAAAATCACAAAAAATGAATATGAAAAAATCAAAAACAAAATTAATAAAAGATGCTAATAACTGTAAATTTGTATTGAAAAAGAAATGTTTTTAATATATAATGAAACAGTAATCGGCAAGAAGGAGGTAAGATGGCCGAAGTACAAATAATTGAAAAAATAAATGGTCGAATAGACAGAAATAAAGGAACCATAATAAATGGACCAATTAAAGTAGCAGCCTATGCAAGAGTGAGTACAGACAAAGAAGACCAGAAAAATAGTTATGAATCACAATTAAAATACTATATGGAAAAAATGAATGCAAACCCAAAATGGATAGCAACACAAGTATATGCAGATGAGGCAATTTCAGGAACACAAGATTATAAAAGAAGCGACTTTATGAGAATGATACATGATGCATTAAATGGAAAGTTTGATTTATTACTAACAAAATCAATTTCAAGATTTGCAAGAAATACAGTTGATACATTATCCTATGTACGAAAGTTAAAAGAAAAAAATGTTGCAATACTCTTTGAAGAAGAAAACATCAATACACTTGAAATGAGTGGAGAATTACTATTAACTATATTGAGTTCAGTAGCACAACAAGAAAGTGAGACAATATCATCACATGTAAAACTTGGTTTAAAAATGAAAATGCAAAGAGGAGAATTAGTAGGATTTCACGGATGTTATGGTTATGACTATGATAAATTAACAAAGACATTAACTGTAAATGAAGAAGAGAAAAAAGTGATTCAATATATTTTCGGGAGATATACACAAGGTGCAGGAACAACAATGATTGCAAAAGAATTAACAGAAGCTGGAATACCAACAAGAAGAGGCAATCCAATATGGTGTGAAACAGTAATAAGAAAAATTATAAAAAATGAAAAATACAAAGGAGACTTATTACAAGGCAAAACATTTACAGTAGATCCAATTACTCATAGAAGATTAGAAAACATGGGAGAAGAACAAAAATACCTAATAGAAAAAAATCACGAAGCAATTATTGATGATGAAACTTGGGATAAAGTTCAAGAAATCTTGCAAAAAAGAAGTGAAAGCTATAATAAAGGAACAAGAAGTGGAACATTTAGGAGAATGTATGCTTTTAGTGGAATAACTTATTGTGCATTTTGTGGAAGGTTAGTTACTAGAAAAAATTGGGTAAGTTCAACCAAAAATAAAAAAGCATGGTATTGTTCAACAGCAATAAAACAAGGTAGAAAATATTGTAGAGATAGTAAACCAATACCAGAAAAAGTAATAGAAAAATGTTTTTTAGATGCTTATAGAATTTTATGTGCAGATAAAGCTACAATTATTAGAAACTTTATGGAAAAGGCAGAACCAATATTACAAGAAAATAATAGCAAAGAAGAAATTGAAAAACTAAATATACAAGAACATGACTTAAAAGAAAGACTAAAGAAATTATTAGATTTAAAGTTAGATAACACAATTACAGAAGATGCTTTTAAAGAAAAAAATTACGAAATAGAAAGAAAAATAAGGAACATTCAAAAACAAATAGAAAACAAAGCTAGTACAGTAAATAAAGAAGATAACTTAAAATCTAAAATGGAAGAAATCAAAAATCTTTTAAAAACTCATGATATCATAACTGAATTCGACAGAGAAGTATTTGATATATTAGTAGACAAAGTAATTATTGGAGAAAATGATGAAGAAGAAAATAAAAATCCATATGTAATTAGTTTTATCCTGAAAAGTAGCAAAAAGAGTGATAGTTACGAATTATCAGAAGAACCAGAAAAGAAAGTAAAAAAGAAAAGCATAAAGCCAATAAGAATAGAAGATAAAAATGTGATATGTGAAATAAAAAGCTTTCAGAAGTTAAAAATATTTGAAAAAGATGAAGATTTGTTTAGAACGAAAAAACAACTTGACTATATAAAAGTAAAAGTTGCAGTAAATAATGATGAAGAAATTAAATTTAATAAAACAATTAATCAAAAAGGAACAGAAGAGATAGAAAGAGACATTTCTTCCTACATAGCAAACTAGCAAAATTTAAGCAAATTTTTATGTTTTTAAGATACATACCACAGATATTGAATATAAAATGATGATGTAAAAAGAAAGGAAGAAAGAAAATGGCAGTAATAATAGATGGAAAAGCATTAGCTAAAAAAGTAAGAGGAAATTTAAAGGAAGAATGTGAAGAACTAAAAAAACAAGGAATTAATCCTAAATTAGCAGTTATTATGGTAGGAGATAATCCAGCATCTAAGGTATATGTAAGAAACAAAAATAAAGCATGTAATGAGGTTGGAATTGAATATGAAGAACATCTTTTAGAAGAGACAACAACACAAGAAGAGTTAAATAGTTTAATCAAAAAACTAAATGATACGAAAGAAGTAAGTGGTATTTTGTTACAAAGTCCAGTACCTAAGCATTTAGATATTAACCAAGCATTTAAAGCAATTACTTATCGAAAAGATGTTGATGGATTTACACCATCTAGTGTTGGAAAGCTAGTAATTGGAGAAGATACTTTTGTTTCTTGCACACCATTTGGTGTTATGAAAATGTTTGAAGAATATAATATAGACTTAACAGGAAAAGATGTTGTAATTATAGGAAGAAGCAATATTGTAGGAAAACCATTAGCACAATGCTGTTTAGCTAAAAATGCAACAGTAACAGTTTGTCACTCTAAAACCAAGAATTTAGAAGAACATACAAAAAGAGCTGATATTTTAATTGCAGCTATTGGAAAAGCCAAATTTGTAACAAAAGACATGGTAAAAGAAGGGGCTGTAGTAATTGATGTTGGTATCAATAGAACTGAAGAAGGAAAATTAGTAGGAGATGTTGATTTTGAAGAAGTAGAAAAGATAGCAAGTCATATTACACCAGTACCTGGAGGAGTAGGACCAATGACAGTAGCTATGTTGATGAATAATGTAATCAAAGCAGCAAAAGAACAAAGTAACGAAAAATCAACTTTTTAGACAAGAAAAAGACACAAATAATTTTTATAATAAAATAAATTATGGGGTATTATGAAAAAAACATAATGCCCCATTTTGACTGTCAATAAATGAAGGAGGAAAATGAAAAACGTAGAGGGAAAAAAGTATTGGATATGGCTTTCTTTAATCCCAAACTTGGGAAGTAAAAGGATTCAAAAATTATTAGAGCGATACAAAACGCCAGAAGCGATTTATCAAGCAAAGCGAGAAGAGTTAGAAATGCTCAAAGGGATAGGAGAGAAGACAGTAACTCAAATATTAGATAAAAGAATAAGAAATAGTGTAGAAAAGCATATAGAATATATGGTAAGGAACAACATTGATATTATTCCGATGATAGATGAACAATATCCCCAAATATTGAAGGAAATTTATGATCCGCCAATTAGTCTATATTGCAAGGGAAATAAAGAAATTTTAAATCAGAAATCAATAGGAATTGTTGGATGTCGAGAAACAAGTGAATATGGAAAAAAAGCTGCTAAATATTTTGCGTATCACCTAGCTAAAGAAGGAAGGCATATTGTAAGTGGATTGGCAAAAGGTGTGGATAGTTATGCACACATTGGAGCTATTTGTGTGCAAGAGGAATGCTATCCACATGTGCATAACATTAAAAATTGTGGAAAGTGTGGAAAAACAATTGCTATAGTAGGAAATGGATTGGATATGGTATATCCAAAAGAAAATGAAAGATTAGAAAGAAAAATTATTGAAACAGGAGGCGTAATTTTGTCAGAATATCCACTGGGAACAAAACCAGAAAAAATGAATTTTCCAGCAAGAAATCGAATTATTAGTGGAATAAGTCAAGGAATTCTAGTGGTAGAAGCAAAGGAGAAAAGTGGTACATTGATTACAGTAGATTTTGCATTGGAGCAAGGGAGGGATGTTTTTGTTGTGCCAGGAAATATTAATTCTATCAATTCGGTTGGTACCAATCGATTGATTCAACAAGGAGCAAAGTTGGTGACAAATTATCGTGAAATTTTTTAAAAAAGTATTGACTTTTGGATTAAAATAGTTTATACTTTAACATGTGCTAAACACAAGGAGCACGCTCCCTTAGCTCAGTTGGTCAGAGCAACCGGCTCATAACCGGTGGGTCCAAGGTTCGAATCCTTGAGGGAGCACCATATTAATTTTATATTTGGGTAGGTGGCCGAGTGGCTAAAGGCGGCAGACTGTAAATCTGTTCTCATTTGAGTACGAAGGTTCGAATCCTTCCCTGCCCACCA
>CANEEJ010000075.1 GCA_947426525.1 uncultured Clostridium sp.
TGCAGAGCTTTATGGCTCAGGTAATTGGAGTGATGAAAAAATTGATGCCGACAGCCTTCGCCGGTCTTGCTACATGGTTAATCAGCAAAAAAATCTTAGAGCCGGATAATCTTTTGGAAGATTCCTTCTTGGCAGAAGATGACGAAGCAGCAGCTGAAGAGGCTGAAGAAACTCCCGATGAAAAATAGTAAAAAATAGTTTTTTCCTCAAAAAGCCGGTCCATAATTTATGGGCGGCTTTTTTGAGACAAAGGGGACAGGTCTTAACTGTCTCATTCATAATCTTCAATAAGTTGATTTAAGGCTTGTTTTCCATTCACCTGAATTCCTTTTTTCATATTAATTTTATCTGTTTCTGGTAAATATTCTGTGGTAATTGCTGTTTCTTCCAGTTCCTCCTGTGTACCATCTTCTAAAATTTGATAAACAACAACTTGTCCCTCTTTATCTTTTACCATATAATGCTCTCCACATGTTTCTTCTTTTTCTTGATATAGTGTAACATTGTTTGTTGCAAAACTTTTAATTTCATAGTCTGGATATTTCTCAGCTAATTCCTCTTTACTTAAATTCACTAAATCTTGTGGTAAATTAGCATATTCTTTTTTAGTATGACCGCACTTTGAAAAGTAAGTTTCTGTATTTAGCGAACAGTTAGGTGATGTTTTTTCTTCTTGTGTATTCGCTTTTATAGAATCTTGGCTTTCTATTTGTTCATACTCATCGGTACATTCATCCAAAATTTCTTCTTCTGCTATTGAAATTCCCTTCTGGTCATTTTCTTTCCCTTGCTTTGGACTAAAGATAGCTATTGCTGTAAATATAGCAGCTATTATTGTCATGATAGCAATTAAGCTTATAATTGTTTTATTCATAAATTCAACTCTCCCTTTTCTTGTTTTTAGTAGTATTTACAAGGTTTGTTAAATTTATACAAAAATAACAAATGAGACAAAAAAGGTCTGTCCCCATTGTCTCATTTTAACAAAATTTACCTATCCTCTTGTTTTCTTATGTTAACTATGGTATAATGGGAATGCAACTAAAACTTATGAGTGGATAGAAAAGAATACTTTTGTCCACAGTAAGCTAAAACTCATTTTTTAACTTAAGGAGGATATATCATGAAACAAATTATCACCAGTCTTTTAGAAAATGACATGTACAAGTTCAGCATGGGACAGGCCATTTATTTTCTGTTTCCCGACTACAAAACTACTTGGACTTTTAAGTGTCGTAACAAAAATGTGCGGTTCACAGCGGAAATGGTAAAAGAAATTAAGAGGCAGATTAAAGCTTATTGCAAGCTTCGCTTCAAAGAAGAAGAACTTACCTATCTTGATAGCGTTCCGTGGATTCGGGGCTCTTATGTAGATTTTCTTCGGCTTTGGCAGCCTCGTTATGAAGATTTCGAAATTTCCAGAAATGCAGAGTGTGGTCTCTCTATCGAGGCAAAAGGCACATGGCTCAATACTTCCATGTACGAAATTCCAGTGCTTGCCATCGTAAATGAAGTCTACTTCCATATGAACTACAATTACGATGAACTATTCGCATCTTTTAGAGTAAAGTTATCCAATAAGATTTTATATCTTGCTAATGGTATCTACGATATTGGAGCCTTTAGCGAGTTTGGTCTTAGGAGACGTCTGTCGGGAGAAGCACAAGATTTGGCAGTAAGAATGCTATGTGGAAACAACTCTAAGTACCACAATTCTCGATGTGTCGGTACATCCAATGTGTACCTTGCCAAAAAATATGGCGTAACGCCAGTTGGCACAATGGCTCATGAGTGGATTATGTGTGTTGGTCAGGGAAATCATAAACACAACCCAGCCTATTCTAACTGGTACGCCATGGAAGCTTGGGTAAAAGTGTACGGCATACTAAATGGTACGGCTCTAACCGATGCCATTACAACAGACTGTTTCCTGAAGGATTTCCAGTTAACTTATGCCACACTGTTTAGTGGCGTACGACATGATAGTGGAGACCCGTATGAATGGGGCAATAAGATGATTTCTCACTATACTAGCCTGGGAATTGATGCGGCTTCAAAAATGCTGTTGTTCAGCGACAGTCTTGACTTCGAAAGGGCACACAACCTACATGCCTATTTCAACGGTCGTGCAAAAGTAGCGTTTGGTATCGGCACCTATTTATCCAATGATACCTGCGTGGAACCTTTAAACATCGTGATGAAAACTACTTCTTGCAATGGGCAGGATGTAGCAAAGATTTCCGATACACCTGGTAAGGGCATGTGTAAAAATCCCGCATACGTGAACTATCTACAAAAAACTATCAACTGGCGTATGGAACACGAGAAATAAGTTTTAGCAATCTAAGCAGAATTCGTTACTGAATTCTGCTTTTTATATTAATTTTCCCTTTTCTATTTACCTTAATTTCTATCTCTCCCATTTGATCTGTTCGATAAATTCTAGCACCGCATTCCCTCTATTCTCTTTATAACCTCATCATTCGGATGACCAAAAGTATTTTTTTCTCCCACGCCTATTAATGCTATTTTAGGTTTTATCCCCTTTAGTAATTCTTCTATTGATGATGATTTTGAACCATGATGCGCTACTTTTAATACTGTTGACATTAGCATTTCTTTATTTTCTTCTAATATTTTTTTCTCTGCTACTTTCTCTATATCTCCTGTAAATAACATCGAAAATCCATAATAATGCATATTTGCTACCATGGAATTATTGTTTAAAACATTTTCATTTACTAACTGCTTTTGGGGCCATAAAATATCAAAATAAACTTCATTCTCTATCTGTACCCTATCTCCTTGTCCCACAATTCTAATTTTGCCATTTTTTTGTTCTACTTTTCTAATAAAATCTTGATATTGCTTGGAATTTTCACCTTGTTTCGTAATAATAATATTTTTAACTTTTAGTTCTTCTAGTATGGTTAATAATCCGCCAACATGGTCTTGATCAAAATGACTAATCATCATATAATCGATACTAGTATATCCTCTATCTAATAAATAGGGAAGCAATATGTTTTTTCCCACATCAAACTCATCTGTTAAGCTCCCTCCACCATCTATTAGAATTGTCTTTCTTTGTGGTGTCTCAATAAATGTACAGTCACCTTGTCCTACATCGACAAAATAAATTTTTAAATTTTGAGGTAAAAAATTAAACATTACAACAACAATAAAAAATATAGCAATCCATCTTTTATATCTCCTTTTTTGAGAACGAAATCGATACTGAAACAAAGCTATTAAGTTTTTAATTCTTTTCTGAGTAGCTGTTAGATGATTAAAATGATAAATAAAATAGATTTGTTTGAATATTACGGCTGCTATAAAATAGAAAATAATACTGACAATACTTGGTGTTGCCACATAAATCTTCGAAAATGGTAACTGACTAAAACTAGCAACAGTATATAAAATTTCAACACCAATTTTTAGAAAAATTGCTAACCAACTAACAAATAAGCTAAAAAATCCTATTAGTATAAGTGGTCCAATCATAATGCTAACTAATAAATTAGTAATTAAAAAATATATTCCTATGATATTAAAGTGATACCATAAAATGGGGAATATTGCAACTTGTGCTGATAACGTAACTGCTAGTATTTCTTTTATTTTCTGCTTCTTTATAAAATTTAAAATATGCAAAAAATTTGAATGAAATAAAATAATCCCTATCGTTCCTAGGTAAGACAATTGTAATCCCACATTTAAAATTAAAAAAGGATTATAAAGCAAAATTCCAAATAATGAAATAGCAATTGCATTCCAAGTATCATTTTTTCGATATAACAATCCCGCACTTATACTAAGTACTGCCATTGTTACTGCTCGTACAATAGAAGGTGAAAATCCTGTTATAAAAACATAAAAAATCAAAATAATAATTGTAATAATTTTCGCTTTTTTCTTTCCCAAGCATCGTTTGCCCAAAGCCTGTATTCCTAATGCAATATAGGCCACATGCATACCAGATATAGCTAAAATATGAGAAATATTAGAAATTTGAAACTTTTCTTTTACCTCCTCATCTATTTGGGTCGTATCTCCTAATAACAATCCTTTCACAATTCCTGCCTTGTTTTCGTCTAAATTTTTCTCTATTCTTTCTTTCATTTTCACATTAACAGTATTGGCTAATTGTTTAATAGGATTAAGCTGATTATTAGCTAATATTTTTATTTGTTTTACCTTCATTCTTCCTACAATTTTTAAAGTTTTTAAGTATTGCTCGTCATCATACCCTCCATAGTTTCTTTGCTTTGCTGGCTTTTTATAGGTACCTTGTACTTGCACTTTATCACCATATGCTAATTCTTTTGATTTTTTATTGACTTGAATATACAGATGAAATGGTTTTGAACCTAATAATTTTATTTGATATAAATCATAATATTGTTTTTCTATCTTCTGGCTAACTACAATTCCAACAATTTGTAGCTCTTCACCCTCTTGATAAGCATTTTCATATTGCTGATTTTGATATAGAACTACTCCGCAAGAAATAAGAGAAAAAATGCTGAGAATAAAAACTACTTTTTTATCAAAAATTAACTTTAAATATCTGCTATATCGATGAATTGATAATAATTTAAACTTTCGTTTTCTAGATTTTTTAAAATATATTGCCAATAGTAGGATATAACAAAGGACCATACCAACTGAAAAGTATAGTCCCCCTAATATACCTATAACATATCCTATAACGGCAACTAAAATTGGTCTTTGTTTCATAACCCTCCTTTAATTGCTTTTTACATAACTCTTCTTGCTCCTACATAGTTATTGTTATAATATCCTGAATTAATGGTATCTGTTGTAACTCCTCTTGAAGGATTAGCAGCATGTACCATCATTCCTCCACCAATATAGATACCTACATGGTTAATTCCTGATTTTCCAAACATAACTAAATCACCTGGTTGTAAGTTACTTCTATTAACAGCTACTCCATTACTATATTGTCCTGCTGCTGTACGATTAAGACCTACCCCATGTTGTTTATATACATAAGAAGTAAATCCGGAACAGTCAAATCCACTTGGTGTACTTCCTCCATATACATATTTACTACCAATGTATTGCTTTGCTGTGGCAACTGCTGTACTACCTTTTCCTGATGCTACTGGTGTTGCTGCTGATGTTGTTTCTTTTGCTTTTTCCTCTGTTCTAGGTTGTGCCACACTTCTGGATGTCTCTTGTTTCTTAGTAGATAGTAAAGATGATAAAATATATCCTTCTTTTCCATTTACTTTTACTTGGCTCCATCCATTTGTTTCTGCTATTACTTCTACTGCTGTATTAACTGGTAAATTGGCTACTATTTCAGCCGATGTATTTGCTTCTTTTCTTACATTAATGCTTGTTGAATTGACATATAATGTTTTGCTAACTTGTTTTACTTCTTCTTTTTTGGTCTCTTCTGGTTGTTCTTGTTTGGTTTCTTCTGTTTTTGGTTCTTCTTTCTTTAATTTTTCTTTTCGAATCCATCCTTTTGTTGTTTTTGTTTCAATACAAGCCCATCCATTTATGATTTCTGTTACTTCTACTTCTTCGTCTTTTTTTACTTCAATAATATCAGTTGCATTAATAACTGGTACTATTTTTAATTTGGTATCTTCTACCACTCTTTGTTTTCCCAAATCTATCTCTTTTTCTTCTGTTTTGGTTTCTACTTTATTTTCTTGTGCTACTTCTTCTGCTTTATTTTCTACTGCCTCATTAGGAGTAGTCGTTTCTTCTACTTTGATTAAATCTTGTCTTAAGTATCCTGTTATTCCTCTTGCTTTTACTTGATACCAATCTCCTGTTTTTTCAATTACTTCTACTGTTTCGTTCATAGAAAGTAATTCTAGTATCTTAGCATTCTCATCTGCTGTTTCCCTAAGGTTTGCTGTCTCCACATTTACTTTTGCTGTACTTACTGCAAAACTCATGTTGATGAAAAACAAACTGATAATTCCTATGACTGCCATGATTACAATGCTTTTTATGTTCATTTTACTTTTCATTTTCTTTTTGCTCCTTATTTTATAATATTGGTGTTTTTGCTTCGATGTTACTCAGTATACACATAAAAGATAAATTTGTCAAGTTTTTTAAATTTTTCCTAAAATGTAGTGTTACAATTGATGTGAAACAAAAGAAATAAAAATTGAATAAGTGAT
>CANEEJ010000076.1 GCA_947426525.1 uncultured Clostridium sp.
ATTCCCCCTCAAATATTCCTTCTTTACACTTACAACACCTAAGTACTGGTGTTGGTTCTGGTGCATTTGGACATTGAGAACGACAAGGAGTACTCAAACATATCTCACACATTTATTTTTCACCTCCATATTTTTAAATTTCTACTTGACTTATTCATTAAGAAATGCTACAATATGGTTGCTGTACTGAGTGCCTTTGCTTTATGCGGGGCGCTCTTTTTTATGTCATCGCCATTTCTTACATAAATCCATTGTTAGCTTTGAAAATGCTAGGCTTCGCACATATTCCTCTATCAGCTTTACAAGATACCAGCGCTGCATAACTGCTGCTCTACGTTCCTGCTTATATATGTATTCCTGCTTATCTTTAGCATACTTAAAAGCCTCTATATATTGTTCATCTGTAATGTAACACCCCAGAAGCTGCTCTACTTCCATTTTCATTTTTTCATCAATAAATCCTACAACCTTACCATTATGAATACTGGTACATTGACCTTTCATGTCAATCATATCCAAGCAATCACTTATTGTTATTGCATTTACATTCATTATGATTCCCCTTTCTGGCTAATTTCTGCTTTATTATCATATTGAAAAAATAACTGTCCTGTCTTTGCATTTATACCTATGAACTTAGAAAAAATAGCTTGTTTGTTGTTCTCTTCACTTTCACAATCACATGATTCATTAGGGTCTAAGTGTGCTTGACATTTAGGACAAATACTGTAATATGCCATTTTGCTGCTCCTATTCTTCTATCACATTTCTATCCCCTCTATCTGTGTAAACCGTTTTGCATTGATAAAATATGTCCAACGGTTTGCAAAAGTCTTGATTGTATATCCCCTTTTCCACTAATTTCTTATATCTACTCTTTTTTCTATTTGTTATCACTTGCTAATAAACTTTCCAGACTGCAATTCAATATCTTTGCAATTTCTGCCCCAAGCTGGAGGGACGGATTTTTTGTCCCTCGCTCTATCTGACACAACATTGCTTGTGTCACTCCTGCTTGTTCTGCTACATATACTTGCGTTAATCCCATTTGCTCCCTTGTATGACGGATATTCTCTCCTACGCTCACTTTTTCCACCTCCTCAAAATTGTAACGATTAGTGCAATATCCACTAAAATTACAAGTACTTCTGTTAAAATACTAAGTTGTTCCACTGTAAATCCTCCTTTTTAAATTAATAATTTATATTGACAATGAGTAAGAAAAAAGTTATCTTTGTGTTGGGGAGGTTTCCCTCCCCTGAATCTTAGCTTATTAAATCTTTTATGATACTGATTAATGCTACTATGATTCGTAAGATTACTGCGATGTAGGCAAGTGTTTTGAGGCGTTTGTCTTCATCGCTTTTTTTCTTGTTACTCATTGGCTTTACCTCCTTTTTGTGATATAGTTAAGGTAATTTCTTAACTTGGTTATATTATAATACAGTTTTTACTGTATTTCAATATTTTTACAGTAATTGCTGTATTTTTTATATTTTACACAAATATGAGGAGTGTATTTTATGAATAATGTACAATTAGCTAATACTATTAAATTATTATGTAAATCCAAAAAAATCACTATTAAAAGCCTTTTAGAAAGCTGCAAAATCAATCGAAACTTTATGTATGACCTTGAAAAAAAAGCACAAGCACCTTCATCAGACAAATTAGAAGCTATTGCTGACTACCTTGACTGCTCTGTTGATTATCTTCTTGGCAGAACGGACAATCCAGAGGTAAACAAATGAAAATTGGCACTATTACTCTAAATATCCAAAACCTTTTGCAACTTCCTACAATGTTAGATAACAATATTTATTTAGGACTTACTAACATAGCACATATGGAATCATCTCACCCTGAAGATTATGCCAAGTATAAAAACCAAATACAAAATATTCTTAGCAATCCTGATTATGTAGGACTTAATCCAAAAGATGGCTCTATTGAATATGTTAAAAACTTTATAATCAGTGATGAATATGTAAAAGTTGCTGTTCGAGTATCATCTGGGGATAAATACTATGCACGGTCTCTTTATGTCCTTAATAAAAGGCGAACCGAAAATTTCATCAAAAAAGGCACACTTAAAAAAGTTGACAATTCCAAGAATTAATGTATAATATAACTAGGTTATGAATATATTAATTAATGAATAAGTTATAGAAATTTGAGGACGGAACGGGCAGCCGTCGCCCTTGTTGGAGATGTGGGAAATGTCACCCCACCTTATTTCTATAGCTTTTTTATTGTTTCTCTCCTCTTTTTTCTGCATTTTTTGTTTACATTTACACTATTGTCTAAACCTTGTCATTCCCCTATACTATATTTACAGGTGTTGTTGCACCGAGTACATAAAAAGAAGTAAATCCACTGTATTCATTTCCAACTGGTTATGATTTGCACCTTTTTTCAGAATGTAAAAATGTCACCATAAATGGAAAAGACCTTCTCTTTATTGAAGTTCAAAAAGAAACCTAAGTTACATTACTGCTCTTGCTGACACCAGTTCAGCAAGAGCTTTGATGAGTTCAGCACGCTGTTCAGAATAAATACTTTCATTTCTCACACTACCACATACAAATTTCATTGTTTTATCAATTTCATCTTGTATATCTAATTGCTGTTGCCTTTTATTTTGATGTACATGATATTGAGCTTTAATATCTTTTGCTGCTTTTACAAAAACTCTTTTAGAAAACTGCTTCCTGCTAGCAGCAATTGATTTCTTTTTTCTCTTTTTTTGCTGTATTTTTTTATGTGATTGTTTCATATATCAAATTTCCCCTTTTTTTATGACATTTGTATGCTTTCTATAAACCGCTTTTGTTAAACACTATTTAACTTTTTAGGTAAAAAAATATTCCCCATACTCATCCTTATGTACGTTTAAAAGCATAGACCACTTTATGATGTCTGCCTGTGAAAACTCTGTTTGACAGTTCATCTTCTTTGATACAGAGTTTTTGGATACTCCTAATTTTTCTGCAAACTTACTCTGTGTTCCATATTTTTCAATAATACGCCCTCGTAATTTATTGTAAGTATAAGGCATTTCATCCCCTCCTTTCCTTATCCGCCTTTAGTTTAACACCGTTTAACTTTATTGTCAATAAAAAGTTTGATAAAGTTAAACTTTTCTCTTGAAAGTTTAACATTGTTAGTGTATCATATAGTAAAAATAGAAAGGAAGACGCAAATGAAAAATGAACTTACCGCAAAAAGACTTCAATTAGCCTTATCAAACGCAAACATGAAACCGCAAGAATTAGCTGACAAATCTGGCGTCAATAAATCTTCTATAAGCCAATATATAAATGGTTCTCATGCACCATCTAATATTAGTAGTGGAAAAATGGGAAAAATACTGAATGTTGAACCAATGTGGCTAATGGGTTTTGATGTAGAGATGAGAAAAGAATTATCCTCTAAAAGTGCCAAAAATGATATGATTTTCTTAGAAAAGTTTTCTATACTCAATGAACGAGATAAAAAAATTGTCATGTCAATGATTGATTCTATGCTTTCAAATAAAGGAAGTGGGGTAGATTAACCCCACTTTGCTAAAAATAGTTTGATGAACATATGCAAGTATTCTAATGTTCCTACATTCTTAATTTTCTCTACCATTTCAATAATTTCTTCCTTATAGTTATTTACTTCGTTCATGTTATTCCTCCCTTTGTACTTTACATAATTTTACAACTAATTCCTATAAAGAGAAAGACTATAATTTTACAATGTTTTATATTATTATGGTAATGTGTTGTATTTTTATATATTTGTATTTACTTTGTCATTATTATTTTTCTAAATTTCAAAAACTTAAAGAACAAAAAAATTTCTTTTATAATTAATTATTATTATTGACTTTGTAAAAATTTTTTTATACAATATATTTAATGATAGTGTGTCACTTAAAGAATTATTCTGATTTACTATAAGAGGTACAATTATGGCTCAAACAAATGTTAATATACGAATGGACGAAAATTTAAAACATCAATTTGACTGCCTTTGTAATGAACTGGGTCTAAACATGTCTACTGCTATTAATATCTTTGCAAAGACAATGGTTCGTCAACAAAAAATTCCTTTTGAAGTTTCTCTTGATATTCCCAGTTCTAAAATTTTAACAACTCTTAATAACGGAAAATCATAGTAAATTACTTTATAAATAAATATACTATTTACAATACTAATGATTTAGGAGAAATAGAATGGACTTTATTGATGAATTAAGGAATTTTTCTAGTAGAATTGATAAACTTAAAAACAATATTTGCACAGAAGAAGCAACAAAAACATCAATTGTACTCCCATTTTTTCAATTACTAGGTTATGATGTATTTAACCCTTTAGAATTTGTCCCAGAATATATTGCTGATACTGGCACTAAAAAAGGTGAAAAAGTTGATTATGCTATTTTGCAAAACGGTAATCCAATAATGATTATTGAAGTAAAACCAGTTAATACTGATTTAGCTATAAAACATATAAACCAATTATTTCGATACTTTACTGTTACTAAGGCAAGGTTTGGTATATTAACTAATGGAATTGTTTATCGCTTCTATTCAGACCTTGAAGAAGCTAATAAAATGGACTTGACTCCTTTTTTAGAAATTAATTTATTAGATATAAAAAATGATTCCATTGCCTCTTTAAAAAAATTTTGTAAAGAATCTTTTAACACAAAAGAAATCTTAAATAATGCTTCAGATTTAAAATATACTTTATTGTTAAAAGCTGTCATTGCTGAACAATTTAATTCTCCGTCTGAACAGTTTATACGTACATTAATCCGCAATATTTATAATGGTACTAAAACACAAGCTATTATTGATAAATTTAGAGAATTAACCATAGTTGCAATGAATGAATATATAAATGATTTGCTTAATTCACGTTTACAAAATGCTATTATGCCTACTACTAGCGAATCTAATGCAACAAAGGAATCTGAAAATGTTTCATTCCTTTGTGAAGAAATAAAAACTCTTGAATATATAAAAGATATGCTTCCTACTGAAAATATTTTATTCAAGAAAACAACACGCTATGTGTACATGCACCTATTAGGTTCTCAACACAAATGGATTTGTCGAATTGCTGTTCAACAGGATAAAAATTTACTTACCCTACATAAGTTTGACACAACCAACTATGAAACTGAGTACTATTTTGATGAACTATCTCAATTAGAACAAATCAAATCATATATAATTGATACTTACAATAAGTGTATAGAAATGTAGCCAAATTACTCATCACTAAAAATATTAATACTAAAACAAATATTAAAATTCAAAAAATTATTAATCAAGAAGACAATGTAATTTTCATAAATTTCAAACAAGAAGGAAATCTATTATGTTCAAACAAAAAAGCCTTTCATCATCAGGTAATTTAATTGATGGTTTACCTGTTCCAGCTCAAACAGAGATTGTTATAACACTGGAAGATGTTAACTTTAGAATTAAGGCATATCCAGGAAGAGACAAAAACAGCTGGAAAACTTTTAATTTAGAGGTAGAAAAAGTTTCCAATATTCAAATTATGGACGAACGCCAAATTAAACAGGTTGTTGAACAGTCTGCACCAGGTATGATTTTAGGAGCTGCCGCCTTTGGTTTATTGGGTGCAATGGTTGGTGGTAGAAATAAAACAAAAGAAAAAATAAGCGTTCGTAATTTATTAATAATCGACTATATATCAAATGGTGAAAAACAAATAATCATTGATATATCTAATGACTTAAAAGATAGCACAAAGATTGTAAAACGTTTTCATGAAATGAAGCCAGAAACGGTACTTCAAGAAACGATACAACTTTAAAAACTAATTTTGAAATATCAATTTAGTTATATCACCAATTTTTTTTCATACTTTTTAAATAAAAATATAAATTTAATTAAGAAAGACTCTATTGCATTTTTTTCATAAGGTATCCATATGTTTTTAT
>CANEEJ010000077.1 GCA_947426525.1 uncultured Clostridium sp.
AATATATTATAATTTCAATTGAATAAGAGATAAAAAAATAAACCTTTCGACCGCTACTCGAAAGGCAAATATTCTGAAGGTATTCTTCAAAACAACTACCTTCGATATATATAGTTTAACGAAATTTTGTAGAAATGTCAATACAAAACTTAAAAAAACTTAAAAGAATTTAAACGAATTGAAATAAACTATAAAGTATTTAAGAGAATTTTGCTTAGAGAGTGCATTGAATTGTACTCTCTATTTTTTATTCAATTACAATTAAATATGACTTAAATTTAAGTTAAGTGGGTGGAGAAAATGCAAAGTAACTGACACCTAAAAAATAAGGTTATGGGGTGTGGACGAGCCCATGCAGAGAGTCGCCTCGTATTGCTTATATGTTAGTAATATAAGCTGTGCGTCAGCAGGAACTCATACAAATCGAAAACCTGCAATATATAAAGAATTTGGGGTGGAAAGTTAAAGAGGATTTACAACTTATGACATGGATTAACTTGTGTTGTCTAAATTAGACTATGTTGTATCAAACTGGAATGTTTGAACTTTACTAACATTGAACGACCGATCGACCGACGGTATTGTTTAAAGCAAAGTAATTTTTGTTTTATGGGATTACTTTGCCTTTTTCACTCCCTTACTCTCTCTGGTATTGTTATTAAATTAGTTTAAAATACAGTTTAATTGAAAAATGTATAAAATTTAGTTATTATTGCTAAAAATTTATATTTTGTGCAAAGTTTAAAAAGGTTTAAAATGTAGTTGTTTGTAAGAAAAAGTTTTAATTTGACAATAAAAAAAACTTGTAGTAAACTAAATTAAACTAAAAAAATATTAAAGTTTATTAAAGTTGTTTTATACTTTTTTAAACTATTGAAAGGGGTAGTTTAAAGTGTTTTTAATAAAGCAAGTATCAAGTGATTTAGGAATTACACCACAGGCTATTTACAAACAAAAAGATGACCTTATGGGAAAGGGATATATGTTTAAAAATGAAGCAAATGACTGGGAAATAACTGCAGATGGATATAATTATTTAAAAGAAAAACAAATAAACAGATTTAAACGAAAAACAACAAGTTTAAAGGAAGATGAAACAAAAAGCATTGATAATACAAAGGAAACTGCTTTTTTAGGTTTAAATGAAACTTTAAAAAACTTTTATGAAACTCGAATTGAAGAAATAAAGCAAAGCTATGAAAATCAATTAAATGAGCAGAAAAAACAAGTTGAATATTTTAAAAATTTATATGAAGAAGAAAAAAGTGAAAGAATTAAAACGAATGCACAATATCAAACTTATCTTTTAGGAACTGCAGAAGATAATAAAAAACATTGGTGGCAATTTTGGAATAAAACAAATAAAGAAAGTTAGGAGGTTTTTTATGAAAGCTAAAATTTTTATAGTAATTTTTATTATTTTTATTATAGGAACGATTATTATTTTTCTTTATAAAGCTAACCATAAACAAAATGTTTTATTAGATCAAGAAGAAGATTCATCAAGTTTAAATTTGGAGAATGAAAAATATGCTAATATTGAAGAAGGACATATAAATCTTAACAAAATAAGCATAGATATAGATTATACAAGTGTAAGTAATAAAGGTGTTACTATTATTGTAACTGATAATAACGATGAAAACCTTCCTTGGACCGAGGGATTTAGGATCCAAAAAAAAGAAAATGAAGCGTGGATTGATTTAGAACCGATTAATGATTTAATTACACCAGCTATTTCTCATTGGAAAGATGAAAACAATCAATACAAACAAAGTATAGATTGGAGTTATTGCTATGGAGAATTAAATGTTGGAGAATATAGGATTGTTAAACCAATTTTTAACCCTCAAAATAATAGTTATATAGACTTTTATTCAGATGCATTTAAAATTAATAAATAAAAAGTAATTCTATCAATTTATATAAAAGAAGAATTTAAAAATGTAAAAATCTTTAAAATTTTATTGATTGTTTTAAAGATTAGTGATATACCTATTATAGAATTAAAAAAGGAGGGGGATGTATGGTTAAAAAATTAACAAAATTAATTTTTTTATTATTTCTATTTTTTTCATTTTTAAGTTTTTCTAATTTAAAAGTAAATGCAAACACAGAAAATATTCAACCTTATCAAGTTACAGATGAAATGGTTGAAAATTTGGAAAAAATGCAGAAATCAGTAGGCAGAGATGAAAAAATAATGAAATATGATGCTAGGACAAAAAAAACGACGGAAGTTGATATGCAAGAATTAAGGCAAATTAATACATTAAAAAGTAAAAGCTCTAACGTTACTGAAGGTTACACTTTAAATAAAGTTAATTCTAAACTAAATACTTTACAACCAAAGGCAGTGTTTAATAGGGTTTATGATGTCACGGCAGATCCAAACTTTCATACCGGACTAATAAGTATTAGTGGAAAAAATGCAGGTACAGGTTTTTTGGTTGGAAGAAATCTAGTTTTGACTGCAGCTCACTGTGTAATGGACGATAATAATGAATTTTATGACTGGAGATTTTATCCAGCTTATGCTGGAGGACCGTATGAAGGATATTCAGATGGTTGGGCTCAAGTATATTATTCAAATAACTGGACATCTTCACATAGTGCAGATTATGACTGGTGTCTTTGTGTTCTTTATCAAGATTTAGGTTCAAGATTTGGTTGGTATGCTTGTCAGACTTATGCTAATAATTCTGATTTCGACGGTAGGAGTGTAGGAGATATAGGATATCCAGGAAGTTTTGAAGGTGGTCATTACCAATATTATACTTTTGGATCAGTATCAAATACTCATGATAGATGGTTTGATTCAACTGCCCAAGTTGTAGGAGGTTTTAGTGGAGGACCTATTTATCAGACTTCAAATAAATATGTAATAGGTATAAATAAACGGCTATTATACTAGTAGACCAAATATAACTTTTGGTGTTAGAATAACACAAAATATAGTCGATTTAATTAATAGTTTAAGTTAGTGAGAGGTTTTTTAATTTATATAGTAACAATTAATAATAATATAAAGAGGGAATGAATCCCTCTTTATATTATTATTAATTGTTACTATTATACTATATTTCTAAATCATAATCATCTCTTGATTTTTCATTAATTAAAGCTTTTTGTTCACTACTTTCAATTTTTTCTAGTCCTATGTCCATGTATTCCATTGTTTTTAATTCTCTTTGTACTAATTCAGGATTATCAACATATCTATCATAGTTTTTTCTAAATTGTTTTACATTTTTTAAAATTCTTTCTGGAGGGACTTGGTGAGAAAGTTGATACATTACAAAACTAATAGTTGCAACAATTTTAAAATTAAATATTTTATCGGCTATTTTGTTCCAAAAAGAAGGTTTATTTTTTTCTTGTTCAATAGTTGTATTTTGCATTTCTAATATTCTTGTGTTATATCTTTGTTTTTCCTTTTCATATTCTTCTTCTAATTGTTTTCTTTGTTTTTTATGTTGTATTTCAAGGTCTGCGATACTTTCCTTAATATAATCTTTTTTGCCTTGCAAATCTTCTATTTCAGCTTCTAATTCTTCTATTTTTTCACTTTCATACATTGCCTTGTTTTTACATATTTTTATAAATTCAGGATCTCTTTTTAATTCTTCTTTTACAGTTTCAATTTCTTCTTCAACTATTGATTTTTTTTGTTCTTCAGGTATATTTTCTATTACTGCTTTTTTTATTTCTTCAGATGGGTTTTTTATCAATTCTGTTATAGCTTTTTGTTTTATTTTTTCTTCATTTTTTAATTGTTCTACTGTTTTGTTTCCTTCTTTTGTTGCACCATTTAGGATATTTACTTTTGTTTGTAATTTTTCTTCTAAATATTCTTGCATTTCTGGGTGTATTTTTTGTAATTCAACTTTGTTTATACAAACCTTCGCATTTACTTTGTATGTCTGTTTTTTCTCATCATATATTACAGGGACAAAGCAAAAGTGCATATGGGGACTTGTTTCGTCTAAGTGAACATAGGAAGAAACCACATTTTCTTTTCCATATTTTTTTTCAAAAAAGTTATAGACTTCTTTAAAAAATAGTTCTTGACTTCCAGTATAATCTGCAGGAATAGTAACAACCCAAGAAACTAACCAATTTACATTATTTCTTTTTAAGATTTTTAAACTTTCACATCTGTTTTTCATAAATTCAAAATCAGTCATATTCTCGTGTTTTGGTGCTAAATTATAATTTAAAAAAGTTCTGTTGTGATGTATTTCTTGATTTTTGTAAGTTCTATTTGGATCACTCCTATTACAATGTACTAAAATATTTCCAGACTGATTTCTTGTAAATTTTTCGCAATTCATATTATCACCTCCAGCGACATACTTATTATACCATAATATTTTTGGTGTAGCAAGTTATACCAAAATATTTTTCTAACGAAAAAATTATTGGTAAACTTGCAAGGGTGATCCCCTTGACCCCCTCCTGCAGAAATAAAAAAACATACCAAAACGGCATGTATATTTTTTTATTCTGCAGAACAATACCTATACTAAAGCATAGGTATTGCAGGGGCTATTCTCGCCCCTACGAAAATACTTTGTATTTTCTACCCCAGAGCTACCGCACTACATTGCTAATATAAAATTAGCAATTCCGTTTGGTCTTGCTTAATCTATTTTAGTAATATGCCTTATATAGAAAAATGCAATTACTTCTGCAATTATAAGAATTGATTGCATTATTAGTATTTGTTTTTCTGCAGGTAATTCATTAAATTTAATTGCTATTTGTAATGCTATATCTGAATACATTATTTATCACCTCGACATATATTTTAGCACTTATGACCTTAAAATACAATGTCAAAATTTAACGGTGTGAATATAAGGCTAAAAACGGTTATATTATTTAAGGGTGATAAAAATGAAATTTGAGAAATTTAAACCAGAAAATTATAAAAATGTAGATATAAAATTTACTTTAAGATTACCAGAAGAATTACATCAAGATATAGCAAGTTATTCAAATAAACACAATATTTCAATGAATACCCTAATACTAAATTGTATTGAATATGCAATGGCTAATAGAGAAGAAGAAGATAAGTAGGCAGTAATATATGGACAAAATGTCCATCTTAATATATACTAGCACCAACCCTACTTTGTAGGGTAATCCCTTGAAGAAAGGGGGTGTCAGAGTACATGAATCGGTTATTTATTGGTATGGATTTTACTTCAGAAAATTGAAAAATTGGAAGAAGAATTAAAGAAATACCAAGACACCAACAGCAAAAACTGATTTATCAGTTCAGAGCAGTTTCATCACCTGCTCTGTTTTTTTACAAAAAAAATAGATATGTGTCATCACTCACATATCTGGTGTCAGCATGAATCGGTTACGTTTCATTGCTAAAATTATTATAACACCAAATTTATTATATGTCAAATTTTATTTTTTTATTCTTTTTTTGTTCTGCAGATATATAAAATACAATTTTATTCATTTGAGAATCAATTTTAAGGCATTTTTTTATTTAAGGTATATAACTTTATTTCTTTCTCTAATAAAACGGGGGTGAGGGAGGTACGAGCGAAGGAGGGGTGTCCCCCTAGTGGACTTGCTTATAAGCTAGACCATATAAGCGATAGCAGTACATTTTAATATAAATCTCGTTACAATGCGGTAGAGTATTTATTGCTGCAGAAAAATATATTCGTCCTAGTGAAAGGAAAGAAAAATTTTTTCACCTAAAATGTAGTTTTTTGTAGGGAAATAAAATATCTGTGGAAAACGAAAAGAAAAATGTCAGCAAAAATCGTTGACATTTCATTTTATTTAATATATTATAATTTCAATTGAATAAGAGATAAAAAAATAAACCTTTCGACCGCT
>CANEEJ010000078.1 GCA_947426525.1 uncultured Clostridium sp.
CATTTTTTCGTTCTTGTGTTGCCCCTTTTAAGATATCTCCCTTTTTAATTTCTTCATCTATTTTTCCTTCATATCGGTCCATAAATTCTTTGGTACTTAAGTTTTCCAATATTTTTTCTGGTCTTATTTCCATTCCTATTAATTCTATTACTTCTTTATAGGTTGCTTTTTTCGTTTCTTCACTTGCTATATTCGCTTTTGTCAATAATCCATTATTTCCCGTTAACATCGCTATGCTTATTCCTGCTAAGATTAGTAAAATAATGATTGTGATAACTAATGCAATTAATGTTATTCCCCTGCTTTTCTCCATTTTTCTTTCCTCCGTTTTCTTCTGTTTCTAATGAAAATTTTATCAACGGAAAAAGAATTATGTCTATATGTTTATAGTTATAAAGATATTTTTTTTGTTACCGTTCAAATTAAATAATAAATCAAAATCCCAATTGACTGAATAATAAACAAATTTAAAACATTAGAAGTTAGCAAATTATTCGTTGCCTCTACTACACCTAGTACCTCGTCTTCTTTTTGTGCTTTATAATGTTTTTGTGCTTCAAAAAAAGTAATCAATTCTGGAATACTTGTAATAAATCCTAATAAAATCCCAATTATCGTTTGTGAAATTTTAAACTGATTGCACAGCTCATCTAGCGTTTCTCCTAATAATTCTCCTATTACATATAATAAAATTCCTGTAACTATCAAAGTAAAAATATAAATTACGGTTTTTCTGGTATTTCCTTTTTCGTTTTTGCCCTCTTCTTCTATCTTTTTCATTAATTGTATATCTTCTTTTTGCAAATATAGTTTATGGACATTATGATTAATAAATTGAGACAATGCATATAAAAGTAAAAAAATTGGTACTATCCCTATTTGTATTTCAATCTTTTTCCATACTAAAAATATAGGTATCATTATTGTTATAATTACCATGACCAAATCTATTTTTATCGCTTTATTTTCAAATGCTTTTCTATTTTTATGAAACAAAATTGAAGCCATATATTGAATGAAATTGATGATATTTGAACTTACTATATTAAAAATACTTGTACTTATTAATCCATTCATACTAGAAATACTAATAGTTAGTAACTCTGGTACCGAAGTTGCATATCCCGCAATGTCCCCTACTGTTTTTGGTTTCAAATTCAGGTTTTCTGCTAATTTTCGAAGTGTTACCACTAATATATATTTTGCTATTAGAACAATCAATCCTGCATACAAAACAAATCTGACGATTTCAAAAAACATCTTCAGCCTCCTATCTTTTCTCTTTCAATCTAAATTTTATTGAAATATTTCCTAATTTTCTTTTATTTTTCCCATTTTCTTGCTAATTATGAAATTTTATAGTATAATTGCTTAAACAAAAATAAAAGTGGGTCAAAAGAGTGTCCCCTTAATCCCTAAAATAGGGATTTTAAGGGGCGTCCCTTAATCCCTGTTGGAGGTAAAACATGATAGATATTAAGTTTTTAAGAGAAAATCCTGATGTTGTAAAAGAAAACATCAAAAAGAAATTTCAAGACCATAAACTTGTTTTGGTTGATGAGGTAATTGATTTAGATGTCAAAAACAGAGAAGCCAAATTAAATGGTGATAATTTAAGAGCACAAAGAAAAAATTTAAGTAATCAAATTGGTAGTTTGATGCAAGCTGGTAAGAAAGAAGAAGCTGAAAAAGTAAAAGCTGAGGTTAATGAAATAAACAATCAATTAGAAGAAAATGAAAAATTAGAAAATGAATATGCGGAAGAAATCAAAAATAGAATGATGAAAATTCCTAATATTATGCATGATTCTGTTCCTATTGGAAAAGATGATAACGAAAATGTAGAAGTAAAAAGATATGGTGAACCTGTTGTTCCAGACTATGAAGTTCCTTATCATGGTGAAATCTTAGAAGCTTTAGATGGACTTGATTTAGATAGTGCTAGACGTGTTTCTGGAAATGGTTTCTACTATTTAATGGGTGATGTAGCAAGACTTCATTCTGCTGTTTTAACTTATGCAAGAGATTTTATGATTAATAAAGGATTTACTTATTGTATTCCTCCATTTATGATACGTTCTGACGTTGTAACTGGTGTTATGAGCTTTGAAGAAATGGATGCTATGATGTATAAAATTGAAGGAGAAGATTTATATTTAATCGGAACTAGTGAGCATTCTATGATTGGTAAATTTAAAGATCAAATTTTGAAAAAAGAGGACATGCCATATACAATGACTTCTTATTCTCCTTGCTTTAGAAAAGAAAAAGGTGCACATGGTATTGAAGAACGTGGTGTATATAGAATTCATCAATTTGAAAAGCAAGAAATGATTGTTGTTTGTGAACCAGAACAATCTTGGGAATGGTATGATAAAATGTGGTCTTATACAGTTGAATTCTTTAGAAGTATGAATATTCCTGTCAGAACCTTAGAATGTTGTAGTGGTGATTTAGCTGACTTAAAAGCAAAATCTTGCGATGTGGAAGCTTGGAGCCCAAGACAACAAAAATACTTTGAAGTTGGAAGTTGTTCTAACTTAACCGATGCCCAAGCTCGTAGATTAGGTATTCGTATTAAAGGTGAAAATGGAAATTATTTTGCTCATACTTTAAATAATACTGTAGTTGCTCCTCCTCGTATGTTAATCTCTATCATGGAAAACAACTATCAACCAAATGGTAGCGTTATTATTCCAGAAGTATTAAGACCATACATGGGCGGATTAGAAAAAATTGAAGTAAAAAAATGACAGAGGAAATTGCCAAGAGGGACGGTCTTTTTTGGCAAAAGGAGAGTTTGTTATGTTAGTTAAAAACCCTAAATTTGAAGTTTCTGCTGTTAGACCAAACCAATATCCTTCTAATGGGTTACCTGAAATCGTTTTAGTTGGTAAGTCTAATGTTGGAAAGTCAAGTTTTGTTAATACTATGATTAATCGAAAAAAATTGGCTAGGACAAGTAGTGAGCCTGGTAAAACTCGTCAAATTAATTTCTACAATATAGATGATAGTTTTTATTTTGTTGATTTGCCTGGTTATGGTTATAGTAAAATGTCTAAGAAGGAGCAAGAACAGGTTGGAAAGTTTATTGAGCAATATTTATTTCACCGAAAAGAAATCGCTTTGATTATCTTTTTAGTTGATATTAGACACAACCCTACTGAAAATGATAAATTGATGTATCATTATATGATTTCTTCTAAATTGCCTTGTATGATTTTAACAAATAAGGCTGATAAGATTGCAAAAACAAAAGTGGATGATAGTGTGAAAGCAATTCAAAAACAATTAAATCCTCTTGGTGATATTCCTATTTTGCCATTTTCTTCTGAAAGAAAAGTCTACCAAGATGATGTTTGGAATTTAATAGAAGATTTTATTTCTTAAATGAATAATTTTAAAGAAAAAAGAGGAACTTCTAAGATAGAATTTCCTCTTTTTTCGTACATTAACAACAACATTTACATTTGTGTTTTCTTTCTTTTTTACAGCTACATAACATTAAGATAATTGTTAAGATTAACAATAGTCCCAATATAACTGCTAAAACAATAACAGCAGGTAATGCTGCAAGTATTACAGCTGCTAAAGCTGCACCTATAATTAAGCCTATTACAAAGATAAATGCTGTTAATAGAATAATTGCTACAATTCCTAGACAGTTTCTTCTTTTACTACACTTTTCTTCTCTGTTGTCATAGCAATAAATTGTTTCTTGTGGCTCCATGTTAAAGTCACCTCCAATATAGTACCTTGTTTGATACTATATTGTATTATATGTCGTTTTTTGTCGTTTGGTTACTTTATATCGCGCATCAGCTTTATGTTTACTTTTTTTGTTTTTTTATTGACATTTCATTCATTTTGCTGTATAATATTGGTTAGTTACGTTAACCAATAAGCCTACTTGAGTTTTTTCTTAAGTAGCACACACATTTTAGGAGGACTTTATGATGAAATTTAATTGCACAGGATGTTTTTTTGCAGGAGTAACAGGCGGCTATCGGCCGGAATGCAACAATTGTAAACGGAAAGAAGAAATCATCGAGCTTGAGCAGGAAGCTAAAGGATTGTCAGTATATGATGATATAGACATTTCTTTTCCTGAAGATTTTCCTATCAAGAACAGATTTGCTGCCAATCGGCGGCGTCGCCATAAAAGCAAGGCAGCCAAAAAGAACCTTAAGACTTTGCCTATCGTTTGTGCCAAGTCAAACCGGATTTCCTCAAAAGCTTTTGATGAGGAAGTTTCTGCTATCAATAAGAAGCTGTCCAACGCATATGACAGTGCAAAATTCAGGCACCGTATAACGCTTTCCTTTGTTTTTCCTGAAATTCCAAAGCGAACTTATGGAAGACATGTGAAGCATATTGTTTCTACCTTCTATGGCTGGATGAAATATGCTAAAAGTAAAGATATGGTGTTAGCCTGCGAAAAAGCAATCCAGCAACTTGAAAAAGTAGCAAGCTATGACGGCGAGGTAATCGGTCTGCACAGAGAAGAAAACACTTTGCATGTAACCGTCGGCTTCCGGGATAAAGTTTCCTTGTCCAATTTCAAAGGAAGACTTGCTTCTTAGTTAATATCAAAAGTTCTAAAAGGAAAGAAACCATAAATCTAATTGATTTATGGTTTCTTTCCTTTTTAACATTTTAATTTTCTATTTTTTTCGTAATCGCTTTCAATGCTTTTTCTCTTGGTAACATTATTACATGTCCACAGCCTTGGCATTTCAACTTAAAGTCAACACCTACTCTGGTAATTTCCCATAGTTTGCTTCCACATGGATGCTGTTTTTTGGTTCTTACAATATCTCCAATGTTATACTCCATTTTATCTCTCCATTTCTTCAATGGCTTTTTCAAATCTTTTTGCTATTCTAGCTTTTCCTAAAATTTGCATAATCTCATACATATCAGGTGTATTCGTTCTAGCTGTTAAAGCTACTCTTAAAACAGTACTTACATCTCCCACATGAGCTTTGTATTGGTCTGGATTTGCTTTAAATTCTTTTACTTCTTTAGCATATCCCATTTCGCCTGCTAATTCTTTAATATTATCAAACCAGGCTTGTTTATCATTTCCTTCATCATAATATTTTTCAAGATATAAAGTTAATATCTTTTTGATTTCTTCTTTTTCTTGAATCACTTGATATGGATATTCTTGTGATTTTTCATAGAATTTTTCATCATACATATATTCAATATTTTCTTTCACATCTGACCATTTTGCAATATCTTTTCTTGGCTTTTTATTTCCTCTTTCAATTCCAAATACTTTTAAGGCATATTCTTTATCTTCTAACATCTTTGTCAATTCTTCATCATGTTTTTGAGCCCAATGGAAGGCTTCTTCGTATACTTTTTCTGCTGTCATTCTTGAAATAACTGTTTTTCCTACATCTAGCAATTTTATCATATCGAATAAAGCTCCACTTACACTCATTTTGTTAATTTGAAGCTCAAATTCATCCATTGCTTTATCTGGATTAGCTCTTCTCCAATTTTCAAAATTAGAATTAGCAATATTCAATAAATATTCTTTTACTGCTTCTTCTGGAATTCCTTCTTCTTCATAGTAGCTAACAGCAGCTTCCGCATCTTTTCTTTTACTTAGTTTTCTTTTATTTCCATTATCATTTTTCATAATTGGTGCAATATGTGCATATTTAGGTGCTTTAAATCCTAATTCATGGAACAATTGCAAATGTAGAGGAATAGATGACAACCATTCATCTCCACGAATGACATGGGTTGTTCTCATTAAATGGTCATCAATCGCATGTGCAAAATGATAGGTTGGCAATC
>CANEEJ010000079.1 GCA_947426525.1 uncultured Clostridium sp.
AAAAATAGAGCAAGTATTCCATTTGACAAAGAAAGAAGTGGATTTGTCATGGGAGAAGGAGCAGGAATACTTGTTTTAGAAGAATTAGAGCATGCTAAAAAAAGAGGAGCCAAAATTTATGCAGAAGTAATTGGTTATGGAGCAACATCAGATGCTTATCATATTACTTCACCAGCACCAGAAGGAGAAGGTGGAGCAAGAGCTATGAAAAGAGCCATGCAAGATGCGGGTATTCAACCACAAGAAGTAGATTATATCAATGCCCATGGTACATCTACTCATTTAAATGACTCCTGTGAAACGATGGCAATTAAATCAGCTTTTGGAGAACATGCTAAAAAGGTAATGGTAAGTTCAACCAAAGGAAATATTGGTCACTTGTTAGGAGCAGCGGGTGGAGTAGAAGCGATTTTATGTAGTAAAGCAATAGAAGACCAAATCGTTCCACCAACGATTAACTATCAAGAAAAAGATGAAGAATGTGATTTAGATATTGTACCAAATGAAGTAAGGAAAGAAAAAGTGAATGTAGTCATGTCAAATTCTTTAGGATTTGGAGGACATAACAGTAGTATTATAGTAAGAAAGTATTACTAAAATATTGTAAAACTGGAAAGGAATGTTTAGAGTATGGAATATGAAAAAATTAAACAATTAATGGAAGATATGGGAAATTCAAAATTAACAGCTATTGATATTGATTTTCCAGATGGTACTAAAATTAGTATGAAAAAAGAAGAAAAGCAAGTAGTAGTAGAAAATGTACCAGTAAAAGAAATGGTAAAAATAGAAACAAATGAAACAAAAGAAGAAAAACCAGAAGAAAAAGTACAAGAAGGAAACATTGTAAAATCACCAATGGTAGGAACCTTTTATTCAAAACCTTCACCTAATAGTGAAGCCTATGTAACAGTAGGACAAAAAGTGAAAAAAGGAGATGTACTTTGTATTATTGAAGCTATGAAACTAATGAATGAAATTGAATCTGAATTTGATGGTGAAGTAGTAGAAATTTTAGTAAAAGACGAAGAAACAGTAGAATATGGAAAGCCATTATTTGTTATAAAATAAAGAACCGACGATTGCTGTTGCAAATCGTCGGCATGGAGGAGTATTAGTCTGTAACAGAAACAAACACAAACTCTCCAATTGGTTCAATCTTTGCGATTTTTCGACCAGTAGCAGCTTTGAACACATAAAAGATAGCAGCTTCTGAGAACTTGTTCGGAATGCGAAGTTCTTTTTCCTGAAGCTCATTTCCATTGTCAATGGCCTGATGCATCAGCTCCCGAGACAAAGCGCAAAATTCCAAATACTGGTCAGAAGGTAAAGTATCCTTCCAAACTTTCTGCTGTTCAACCAATTGATTGTAATTAACTTTCATAGTCATACCTCCATTATGAAAGAAATATTAAAGTAACATAACATAATTATAACATAAAATAAACATAAAATCAAAGAAAGAAGTGAAAATAGTGTTAAATAAAGAACAAATAAAAGAAATTATACCACAACGAGAGCCTTTTCTAATGATAGACGAAGTACAAGAATACATACCAGGACAAAGTGCGATAGCGTATAAATACGTAAATGAAGAAGAATGGTATTTTAAAGGCCATTTTCCAGGAAATCCAATTATGCCAGGTGTATTAATTACAGAAAGCTTAGCGCAAACAGGAGCCATTGCCATTTTAAGTTTAGAAGAAAATAAAGGGAAAAATGCTTTATTTGGTGGGATTGACAAAATGAAATTTAAGAAAATGGTCGTTCCAGGAGATAAATTAAAATTAGAAGTGAAAATTATCAAACAAAAAGGTCCTATTGGAGTTGGAGAAGCAATTGCAACAGTAGAAGATAAAGTAGTAGCAAAAGGAGAGCTTACATTTGCAGTTGTTTAGGAGTGAATGAGACAAGGAGGAAAGAACGATGAATAAGATTTTAATTGCCAATCGAGGCGAAATAGCGGTACGAATTATAAGAGCATGCAAGGAAATGAATATAAAAACAGTAGCTGTTTATTCTGAGATAGACAAAGATGCTATGCATACACGACTAGCAGACGAAGCTATATGTATTCGGACCTGCAAATCCAGGAAAAAGTTACCTAAATATAAAGAATATCATAGAAGCAGCCAATATAACAGGAGCAGATAGCATTCATCCAGGATTTGGCTTTTTATCAGAAAATAGTCAATTTGCTAAAATATGTGAAGAATCTAATATTAAATTTATAGGACCATCTTATCGGAGTAATTGAAATGCTAGGAAATAAATCCAATGCCAAAGAAATGATGAAATCAGCAGGAGTACCAGTTATACCAGGTTCAGATGGAAGTGTAAAAGGATTAAAAGATGCTATTAAAATAGCTAATAAAATTGGCTATCCTGTTATGTTAAAAGCAGCAGCAGGAGGCGGAGGAAAAGGTATTCGAATTGTCAACTCAGAGGAAGAATTAGAAAGCAGTTATAATATTGTAAAACAAGAAGCTAAAGTCTCTTTTAATGATGACGAAATCTATATCGAAAAATTTGTAAAAAATCCAAGGCATGTAGAAATCCAAATATTAGCAGATGAACATGGAAATGTCATTCATTTAGGAGAAAGAGATTGTTCTATCCAACGTAGAAACCAAAAAATAATTGAAGAAACACCATCTACAGCAATTGATGAAAAACTAAGAAATAAAATGGGAGAAGCTGCTATAAAAGCTGCCAAAGTAGCAGGGTATACAAGTTGTGGTACCATTGAATTTTTAGTAGATAGTGATAAAAACTTCTATTTCATGGAAATGAACACAAGAATTCAGGTAGAACATCCTATCACAGAAGAAAGAACCGGTATCGATATTGTAAAAGCACAAATCAAAATAGCGGCAGGAGAGCCATTGAAAATAAAACAAAAAAATGTAACCTTTAAAGGACACAGCATTGAATGCAGAATTAATGCAGAAAATCCAAGTAAAAACTTTATGCCATGTCCAGGAACTATAACAGGGCTAAATTTACCAGGAGGAAATGGAATAAGAATTGATACATCCATTTATGAAGGATATACCATTCCACCATCTTATGACTCTATGATAGCCAAAATCATAACACATGGAGACACTAGAAATGAAGCAATCAGTAAAATGAAAAGAGCTTTAGAAGAAACCGTTATAGAAGGAGTAGACACCAACCTAGACTTTTTATTTAAAATTATAAAAAACCCTAACTTCATTCGAGGAAACTTTGACACATCTTTTATTCAAAAAGAGATTTTAAAATGATTTTGGGGACGGAGGAAAAAATCATGATAGTTGATAAAATAAAAAAAAGAGAGCCAACGGCTAAAAAACTGGAAAATCGAGTTGATATACAAGTTGGAAAATGGGTAAAATGTAGCGAGTGTAAAGAAATTTTGTATAAAGAAACCGTAAGAGCCAACAGTAGCGTTTGTCCTAATTGTGGAGCTTACTTTAGGATGCATATTAACAAAAGATTGGAAAGCATAATAGATGAAGGAACTTATGAAAAATTTGATTTAGATATTGATACAACCAATCCACTTAATTTAGAAGATTATCCTAAAAAAATAAAAGGATTAAGAGAGAAAACAGGAATTCAAGAAGCAGTAAGCTGTGGAACAGGAAAAATCCATGGTGAAAAAGTAGTGATTTGTGTTATGGATAGTGGATTTTTAATGGGAAGTATGGGGGTTGTAGTAGGCGAAAAAATTACCTATTCTATGGAAAAAGCAATTGAATTAAAGCTTCCCATCATTTTATTTTGCGTTTCTGGTGGTGCGAGAATGCAAGAAGGAATTATATCTCTAATGCAAATGGCAAAAACGACATCAGCTATTTCTAAGTTAAATGACGCAGGCATATTATATATATCTGTTTTAACAGATCCAACTTATGGTGGTGTTACGGCGTCTTTTGCTAGTATAGCAGATATTGTATTAGCAGAACCTGGTGCTATGATAGGATTTGCAGGACAAAGAGTAATTGAACAAACAATTGGAGAAAAATTACCAGAAGGCTTTCAAACTGCTGAATTTTTATTAGAGCATGGTTTTATTGATAAAATAGTAGATAGAAAAGATATGAAAAATACAATTCATCAGTTAATTGGTTATCATAAAAATTAGAGGAAGAAGGAATGTCCCAGTAATCCCTCTAGTGGAAAGGAGTTGTTAAAAATGCAAAAGTTGACAGCTTGGGAAAGAGTAGAAATAGCAAGAAATCCCAAAAGAAAAACGGCATTAGATTATATAGAAGAAATATTTGATGATTTTATAGAATTACATGGTGATAGAAGTTTTAAAGATGACAAGTCTATTGTATGTGGTTTGGGTAAGATAGGAAAACAAAGTTATACCATAATAGCAGAGCAGAAGGGAAGGTCTACGAAAGAAAATATTGAAAGAAATTTTGGAATGCCAAATCCAGAAGCTTATCGAAAAGGAATTCGATTTATGAAGCAAGCAGAAAAATTTAATCGACCAGTTATTACTTTTATTGATACGAAAGGTGCTTATCCAGGGATTGAAGCAGAAGAAAGGGGACAACGGAGAAGCAATTGCAAGTTCTATGTTAGAACTTAGTAAATTGACAGTACCAGTAATTAGCATTGTGATTGGAGAAGGTTCTAGTGGAGGCGCATTAGCGTTAGGCGTTGGAAATAAAGTATTTATGTTAGAAAATGCAATTTATTCTATTTTGTCGCCAGAAGGATATGCTAGTATTTTGTGGAAAGATTCGTCACGAACCAAAGAGGCTGCTGAAAAGATGAAATTGACAGCTAAAGATTTATATGAGTTAAAAGTAATTGATAAGATTATAAAGGAACCACAAGGAGAGGAAGAACAGTGCTTTTTGAAAGTATCTAGAAGTTTAAAAAAGGAAATTCAAAAATCAGTGGAAGAGATGAGAGAGATGCTACCTGAGCAGATTAGAGAGGATAGGTATCAAAAGTTTAGAAATATGGGGGATTTTAAAAGATTATCATAATTGTTACTTCATAAAAAATAGAGAATAGAAATTGGAGGAGAGAAGAATGTTATTAGAGGGAAAGAAGATTTTAATTATGGGAATTAGAAATAAGTGGAGTATTGCATTTGGAATTGCAAAATCTGCTTATGAAAATGGTGCAAAATTAATATTTACTTATATGGGAGAAGAAAATAAAGAGAAAATAGAAGCTTTGATAGCTGAATTTGAAGGAAGCAAAGCTTATGTTTTAGATGGCGCTTCTGAAGATGAAAAAGTAAGAGAAACATTTACAAAAATCAAAGAAGAAAATGGAAAAGTAGATGGAATTGTACATGCCATTGCTCATGCAAACACAGAAGAATTACACAATGATTTTATTTTTACAAGTAAAGAAGGATTTTCTCATGCTTGTGATGTAAGTAGTTATTCTTTTGTATTGGCTACTAGAATGGCAAAAGAACTAGATTTATTAAATGAAAAAGCAAGTTTAGTAACATTAACTTATCATGGTTCTACCAAAGTAATTGATAATTATAATGTAATGGGAGTAGCAAAAGCTGCATTAGAAGCCAGTGTTAGATATCTAGCAGAAAATTTAGGAAAAGAAGATATGAGAGTAAATGCTGTTTCAGCAGGACCTATCAAAACTTTATCAGCAAAAGGAATTAAAGATTTTGG
>CANEEJ010000080.1 GCA_947426525.1 uncultured Clostridium sp.
CTGCTCTTATATTTCTTATTTGCATATTGTATTGTCTTTTATATTGCTTTGCTAATTGTTCTTTACTTAAGCCTTCTAGCCATTTTTGTATTATTTCTTTGTCTTGCATATTACACTCCTTCTAAGTGTAGTATGCTCTATTAACTATTCAGTAATTCTAGACTGCTTTCTTTAATATGTCTTTCTATTAGATTTTCTATATCTTGTCTTGTGCAGTTGCATAAACTTAAACAAAAATATCCGCTTCTTTTCTTGTCTAAAGATGTATAATAACCGCTGTATCCGTATTTTTCATAAACCGCTTCTCCTTTATTGTTTATTTTTAATTTTTCAAATGGTAATTCTATATAATATTCGTTTTTATTTGTTTTTTTATAAAACTCTAACGGTGCTTTTTTGTTTAAATTTTTTACTACTATATCTAGAGCTTCTGTATATTTTTTTATTTCTTCTGTGTTTTTTAATTCGTTGTGTATTTTAATTGCTTCTTTTAAATTCATTCTATTTTCCCTCCAGTAATTCTTGCCCCATATGTATTTTTCCTCGTAAATACTTAGTTCTATTACTTTCTCGTCCATTTTGGTGTTCTAGTAATAACTCGTATTCATTTTGTATTTTTTCTACATTTTCTCTTATTTTGTCTTTTGCTATGTAATCTTCTTGTAATGTTTTATCGATAACTTCGTGTACTTCCATTTCTCCGTATCTTCCAATTGCTCTTCTCCTTTTTTCAAATTTTAAATCTTCATTTTCTTCTTGTAGTCTTTTTAGTTCCTTTAAGACTGTTTCTATGCAGTCTAAATCATACTTATTGTAATAGTTGTTGCAATCATAATATTTTTCTATGTGATCTAATCGTTCTATAGCTTCTTCTAATTCTTTATCCATCTACTTTTTCTCCTTCAAAATTTTTAAAATTTCTTTTCTGTATTCGTTTGTTGCTCTTATTGCTTGTTCTTTTATAATGCTAATTCTATCTCCATATAATATTTTTTCTATCTTGTTAGCTTTTACTGTTAAGTTGTCTACTGTTAATTCTTCTTCTAATATCTCTATTAGCTTTTGCTCTCTTGATTTTAATTTATTTATTTGTTTTTCTAACTTTACATTTTTTTCTATTAAATCTACATAAGAAATGCATTCCTTATGATTGTGTTGAGGTATCTCTGGTGTACATAGATATAATTTTGCTTCTAGTTCATCTATATATTCTTTTGCTATTTTTATAAAATTAAGTGTAAAATCTTCTTCAAATATTCCGTCTCTTGTTATACATTCGTTAAAGTATTTTTTCATTTCTTTTACATCTTCTTTATTTAACATTGCTTTTACTCCTCTCTTATTTTGCTCTTACTACAGTTATATAATCAAATCCCATTTCTTTTGCTAATAAGTATGTTGTATATCCGTCTATTAGATAATTCTTTTTATTTAATACAACAGTACTTCTAAAGTATTTATACTTTTTGTAATACTCTCTTCTATTTTTCATTTTGCACGATCTTGGATTGCTAAAATTTTTCTTTATTTTTATATTTTTTATTTTTATTATTTCACCTTCGTGTGGTCTGTTTAGTATTCTACTTAATTCGTTTATATCTTTTTGTGCATATTTTAATATTTTTTCTTCTAGTCCTTTTTCTATTCTTTTCTTTAATTTTTTAAACATTTTTATCTCTCCTTTTTAGTCGATTCGAGGAATATGGTTGTAGTTTTCCTCTTCTAGTTTTATTTGTTCTGCTTTCTTTAGATATGCTATATATTTTCTTTTCTGTTTATTTAGTTGTTTTGTTCTACTTTTACAGTCATTTAAGCTATGTTCTACCTGTTTTATTTCTTCTTCTCTTTCTATGCTAGACATACTCTTTAATTCTTTTGCTAATCTATAACCGCTTCTACTGCTGTTATACAAAACAACTCTATATTTCTTTAATTCACTAATTTTTCTTCTTACTTCTCTGTCTGATAATCCTGTTTTTTCTACTAATTCTTTTCTTGTTGTGTATCTTGTAGAACTTAGATAATTTTCAATTTCTATATTTTTCATCTTTTTTCTCCTTCAATGTGTTTTTATATCTTGTGTGTATATTACTTGTCCGTTTTATTATTGCTAGTATTAATCTGCATCTTTCTAAGTTGTTTGCTTTTCTAATATCTTCTTCATTTATTACTTTTTTCATATGTTATCTCCTTATTAAATTTATAAATTCACTTATTTTCTTATCAAATCTTACTGTTACTCTTGCTAATGGTCCTGCTCTTTGCTTTTGCAAATCTATTACTACATCCTCTATGCTTTTTTGTTCGTTGTCATTGTTATCTTTTTTATATAAAAATATTACATTGTCTGCATCTTGTTCTATCGCTCCACTTTCTCTTAAGTCTGCTAAGGTTGGTTCACTTTTAGCTGCATTTCTATTTAATTGGCATAGCCCTATTATTGGTATTTTTAGTTCTAAGCTAAGTAATTTTAATGTTCTTGTTATTTCAGAAACTTCTTGTTCTCTACTGTTTAATTTATTTTGGCTTTTCATTAGCTGTATATAATCTATAATTAATAAACCTATATTCTCCTTATTTTTTAACGTTCTAGCGTATATTTCTATATCTTGTATGTTTTTAGATTTTGTATTTATAAAGATTGGTAATTCATATACTTTCGCTGTTGCTTCTGCTATCTTTTCCATTTCTTCGTCTGTTAAAATTCCTGTTCTTATTTTGTTGCTATCTACCCTCGCTTCTTTTGCTATTAACCTCTCTACTAACTGATTTTTTGACATTTCTAAACTAACTATTGCTACTTTAATTCCTTTGTTTGCTATATTTTGTGCTATTTTTAATGCTAATGCTGTCTTTCCAACTCCGTGGTCTTGCTCCAATTACAGTAAACTCTTCTGCATGTAGTCCATTTGTCGCTTCGTCTAAATCAAATATTCCTGTTGTATATTTATTCTCATAATTATCTTTTTGTAAAAACTTTTTAGTTATTATGTCGCTTGTTTCTGAAACTACATCTTTAAAAGTCTCTTCTTTTTGGTTTTCTTCATTTATTTCTTTTAGTTTTTTTATACTTTTTTCAATGTATATTTCTATTTCTTCTATGTTGTTTTCTTTAACGTCTTTTTCTATTTCTCTATTAATCTTTATTAATTCTCTTTTTTTGCTTAATTCTTTAAGTTTTCTATAAGAATATTCTAGAGATGTTCCATATCTACTTTCCGCAATGTTACTTATATATTTTAAAATTCCTACATTTTTCCCTTTCATATGTTCTTTTATGCTTAATGGGTTTATTTCTTCTTTTTTTCTTTTTAACTCTTTTATCGCATCATATATTTGTTTATGTTTTATCAAGAAAAAATCTTCTTCTTTTAAACTTATTTCCTCTCTCTCGAATATCAAATAATACAATACTGTTTTTTCAATATCTTCATCATACATATTTTATCCTTTCTGTTTTTCAAATAATTTTTTTCTATATTCGTCTTCGCTTTCGAAATGTATTTCTTCATATTCTATTTTCTCTTCTGTCTTTTCTTTTTTTGTTGTTTGGTTTTTGTTAGATTTAAACTCTTCCTGACTAATCTTAAATTGTTTTGCTGTTGTTATCTTATTATTACAGCAATTATTAAGTATAGATACAACATAATGCCAATTTCTTTTATTTCTGCTAACCGCTTCTTCCATGCAAGCAATTATTAAATCTGCTTGCAATTCATTTTCTAAATATTTTTCCATATCTTCTGCTACAAACGGTGTTATTAATGCTATGTTGTCTTCATAAAATTCAATTACTTTTTTTAATTCTTCCTTCTTCTTATTCTTATTATTAATACTTGTATTATTACCTAAGGCGTTTTTGCCTATAGGGTGGGTGTGTTTTTGCCTATAGGTATAGGTATTTTCGCCTATTGGATAAATCCTTCTTTCCTCTACTCTCCCTAAGTTATTTTTTATTAGCTGTGTTTCTATATAACCTTTAGATTTTAATTTACTTATCCATTCTTGTATTGTATCTTTATGTTTTTCGTATAATTTAGAAAAATATGTATTGGTTGCTGTGCAATAACCTTCTTTGTTTGCCAATGCTGTTATTTCTCCATATAGCAATTTTTCATTTCCTTTTAATTCATTGTCATATCTAACTTTTGCAGGTATAATTGCATAATAATTTGGATTTTCCATTGTTCTTCTCCTTATAAATAATTTTTTCCGTATTTTTTTATAAACTCTTCTTTTGTGTTGTTGTAATAGCTCATCCATGCTTTCTGTGCTATTCTTTTTAAATATCTGTTTAACTTGTCGCCGTCTTTTTCCGTGTACTCCGTTTGTTCCTCTGTGGTCTTCTTCTGTTAAAAATACTATTAATCCGTCTTTTATACTCTTGTTTCTATACGCTCTAGAAAAAAATACTTCATGCCTTTCGTTGTATTTTCTGGTTCGTACTGTACTGTATTTTGTGCTTTTTGGCATAATACAAAAGTCTGTTTTTAATTCTTTTTTATTTATTTTCTTTTTAGTTTTTCCGTTTCTTTTTTGTGCTTTTTCTTGCTTTATTTTCTTGTGTTTTTATTTCAACTTTTTGACCATTTTTAGGATATGGATTAAAGCTATTACTTAAATCTTTAACTATCATTTTTTTCGTCTTCTTCCATATTTTCTACATACATTTTTATATCTGTAAACTTAAGTCCACAGTTTCTACAATAGCTGTCTATATGTTCACATCTTGTTAGACATTTTGGACAAAATGTGTTTTTATATTTACGCAAAATAACTTTGTCATCTTTTGCTAAGATTTCTATTTCTGTTCCTTCCTCTAAATTATATTTTTCTCGAATTTCTTTTGGGATTACTATCCTTCCTAATTCATCCATTTTTCTTACTATTCCTAAATTCATTTCCATTTCCTTCCTTGATTTTTCTAAAAATATTTGCTATAATATTAGAGAAATCATGTATTTATATATGTATTTTTGTTTTTGAGTTATCTACCACTTCCAAACTTGCTAGATAGCTCATTTATTATGTCTATATTTTGTTTTCTTAGATCGTTGTAGATTATATTTCTTTGCTGCTTTTTCCACTTTTCTGAATTTCCACTTCTGTCGATTCCTTCTAACTCTAATATTTTTGTTAATGTGTACTCTGCTAATAATTTTGCATGTGTATTTTGTAATTTTAGTTCTTCATTTTCTCTTCTATTTAGCTTGTTTTCTTTGTGTGCTACTAGATTTTCTTTTCTTAAATCATTATTCTTTAATATAAGTTTTAATTTGTTAAACATCTTTATTTCATCTCCTTTCTTGTAAAATTTAATTAATTTTTACTTCACAATCGTATTTTTTAGATAATTCCTCTTCTGCTTCCTTTTTACTTAATTGTTTTATTTGCTTTGTAATATTTAGTTTTCCATAGCAGATTTCTCCCTCTTTTATTTCTTCTACATTTATTTGCATATCTTCTTTTTCTACTTTCCTCCAAATTGCTAATCCTGCAAAAATTCTTAATTTAGAGCTAATCCATTTTGCTGTAATGCTTAATCCTGCTTCTATTCCACATCCTGCTTCTATTCCACATCCTGCTTCTATTCCACATCCTGCTTTTATTCCA
>CANEEJ010000081.1 GCA_947426525.1 uncultured Clostridium sp.
TGTCAAATTGAAAAAAATATGCGAAATGAATTAGAAGAATACTTAATTAATTATATAAGATGTGTCCCCATTCCGACATTTATGTCGGAAAAGAACCGTCCCCAACACGACATTGTGAATTTTTTGTGAAATACTTTACAAGAAAAAGAGAAAGTGATAACATGTTAGGGATTAAACGATTAGAAGAAATAAAGGAGGAATTTTTTGTGATAGAAGTAAAAAATGTTACAAAAAAGTATGGAAAAGCAGTAGCCGTAGACGATATTAGCTTTACCATTAACGATGGTGAAATTGTAGGGTTACTAGGACCAAATGGTGCTGGAAAAAGTACAACCATGAACATGATAACAGGATTTATTGAGCAAACCACAGGTGAAATTATCGTAGAAGGTTATGACATGTTGAAAAAGCCAAAAAAAGCCAAAAGACAAATTGGATATATGCCAGAAGGAGTGCCGTTATATATGGACCTAACAGTAAAAGAATTTGTGACATATATGGCTGAAATGAAACAAGTAGAAAGAAAGACAAGAAAAGAGAAAGTTCAAAAAATAATAGAACAAACAGGGCTAAAAGAAGTAGAAAAGAAATTAATTAGAAATTTATCAAGAGGATATAAACAAAGAGTAAGTATGGCAGGAGCTTTAGTAGGAGAACCTAAAGTGTTAATTTTAGATGAGCCAACAGTAGGTCTAGACCCAAAACAGATTACAGAAATTAGAAATCTAATTAAAGAATTAGGAAAAAAACACACAGTTATTTTAAGTTCCCATATTTTATCAGAAGTTAGCCAAATTTGTAATAAAGTAATCATTATTAACAGAGGAAAAATTGTAGCAGTAGACACACCTGAAAATTTAGAAAACAAAGTAACTAATAACAATAGTGTTTATGTAACAGTAGAAGATCCAGATGACAAAGTAAAAAGTATGAAAGAAAAAATAGAAGACATAGAAAAAATAGAATTCGTACAAGAAAATGAAGATGGAACCAAACAATACGTAATAGAAGCAAAAGGAAAAGTAGACTTAAGAAAAACAGTCTTTGCAGAATTTGCGAAAGAAAACATCACTATTTTCGAAATGAAAAAGGCAGATACCACATTAGAAGACGCCTTTATGAAATTAATTGAAGGAGGAGAAAAATAAAATGAAAGCAATCTTAAAAAAAGAGTTAAAAAGTTATTTCCTATCTCCAATTGGATATGTTGTAATGGGAATATTCTTATTTTGTTTTAGTGTATTCTTCTTTCTAACAGTTCTTACATCAGGAACCGTAGACTTAGGGGCATTATATTATTACACAGCATTATATGGATTAATTATTATTGTTCCAATTTTAACGATGAGAATGTTTGCAGAAGAAAGAAAAAATGGAACCGAACAATTGCTATTAACATCACCAATAAGCATGGTTAAAGTAGTATTAGGAAAATTAATGGCAGCACTAAGTGTTATTATAATCACTTTATTAATGTCATTCTTATTTTTCTTTATTGTAAGCTTTTTTGGAAAACCAAGTATTACTAGTGTACTAGTTGCTATGTTAGGATTTATATTAATCAGTATAGCTGCTCTATCAGTAGGAATGTTTGCTTCTAGTTTAACAGAGAATCAAATAATAGCAGGAGTTATAACCGTAGCTTTCTTAATCATTTCTATATTTTTAGCAGACATCAGTAGCCTATTTTCAGGATTTACTCTAATTGATTTATATGCTAGTTTTGCACAAGGTGTAATATCTATTGAAAATATCATAAGCTTAGTATTATTTAGCATGGTATTTATCAGTTTTACCATCATTGTAATGCAAAGAAGAAAAATGGTTAAATAATAAGGAGGGAAAAAAGTGAAAAAAGATAAGAAAGAAACACAAACAAGCAAAGAACTAGTAAAAAACAACACAGAAAAACAACCAGGAAAGGTAAAAAAATTCTTTCAAAAAATAGGAATAGGGCTAAAGAAAAAATGGCTAATTAATGGCTCAAAAACATTATTATTAGTAGCTATTATTATTGCCATCTACATAGGAGTAAACATCGTATTAGAAAAAGTAGTATTACCAGAAATTGATTGTACGCAAAATAAAATTTACTCTTTATCACAAGAAAGTAAAGACAAATTAAGAAACATAGATAAAGATGTTACCATCACATTAATTAACTACAGTGACTATCTATCTGTTATTAGCTTTGCAGAAAGATATGTAGAGTTAAACAATCACATCAAAATAGAAAAAATAGACAATTTATCAGCAAGAGCAGACTTAATGCAAAAATATTCTCTAAATGCAAATGACAATTTAATTATCATAGCATGTGGAGAAAATGAAAAAACATTAACAGAAGAAGAAATGTATACATTTGACGAGAACACATATGAACAAATAGACATCACAGAAGAAGCTATTACAAATGCAATTATGAATGTCATGACAACAGAAAAAGCAAAAATATATTTTATGAGTAGCCATACTATGTATAATGTAGAGCTTTTCGGAAGCATTATAGCTAAAATGGAAAATGAAGTAAACGAGGTAGAAAATTTAGATATATTAGCTAATGGAAAAATTCCAGAGGACTGTGACTGTTTAGTAATTTCTACATTAAAAGAAGATATAACAGAAATGGAAAAAGACAAAATCCTAGAATACATTAGAAATGGTGGAAAACTATTATTAATGTGTGGACCAAATGTTGAGAAAGTAAGCCTAAGCAATTTCCAAGCAGTATTAGATGAATATGCAATTACAATTGAAAATGGAGTTGTATTAGAAGGAAGTACTGCCAATATGGTATCAGGCTATCCAAACTTCATCATAGAAGATATGCAAAGTGGAACAAGCTTAACACGTAACTTAAACCAAAAATTAAGTATATGCTTACCAGATGCAGGAAAAATTACATTCAATGAAGATAAATTAGAAGAATTAGGAATTGAAAATGAAGTATTATTATCAACAACAGAAAAAGGATTCCTAAGAACTAATTTAAACCAAACATCATCAAGTAGAACAGAAGAAGACGGAATTCAAGAAGAATGTACATTAGCAGCTATTGCTACAAAGAAAATAGATGATGAAAGAACATCAAAATTAGTAATATTTGCAAATGAACTATTTGCTATGAACATGCCAGTACAAATGAATGGATACACCATGTACACAGCAAACTTATATAACAACAGTGACGCTGTACTAAATGCTATTGCTTATCTAAATGAAAAAGAAAATGGTATGACAATTCGAAAAAATTATGAAAATGTAAATTATACTGTAACAGAACAACAAAATACAATCATTATGGCAATCATATTTGCATTACCAGTAGTTATCATAATAGTAGGAATTGTTATCTGGCAAGTAAGAAGAAGAAAAAGATAATTGCCAATAGAGACGGTCCTTTTTGGTAAAATTGAATAATGAAACGAAAAATCCCATACAATAATATGGGGTTTTTTAGTATGAAAAATAAAAACATTTTAAAAGTAGTATTTGTAATCATAGGAACAATGATAGGAGCAGGATTTGCCTCTGGGCAAGAAATGTACTTGTTCTTCTTTTCCTATGGAATAAAAGGTTTGGTAGGATTATTCATTTCTAATTTATTAATCGGATTTGTCATTTATCAAACATTTCAAATCGTGCATCAAAACAAAATTAATACTTATAAACAATTTTTAGATATTTTAATTAAAAAAGACGGAAAAATAAAACCAATTATCAATACTGTTATCAACACATTTATATTAATTACATTTTTTATTATGATAGCTGGCTTTGGAGCTTATTTTGAACAGGAATTAGGGATAAATAGCCTAATAGGAAGTACTATTTTAGCAATCATAACTTTTCTTATTTTTATGACCAGTGTAAAAGGTGTTGTAAAAGCTAACGAATTTTTAGTGCCAATATTAATTGGATTTTTAATGATAATAGGAATACTGAACTTAAAAGGGTTCCCACTATTAGAACTGACAAATTATATCATACAAACGAACCATTCTAACTTTGCCTTAAGTGCTATTTTATATAGTAGTTACAATAGTATTTTATTAATTCCTGTTTTAATAACATTAAAAGATTATATCCAAAATAAAAGGCAAATTACTAAAATAGCATCTATTAGCACTTTAATTATCATAATATTATCTGCTATTGTATTTTTATTATTAGTAAGAGTGGATGTTGACATTACTAAATTAGAAATGCCAGCCGTTTATGTTGTATCCAATATGTTTAAAATATTAAGATATGCTTATGGATTTATTATATTAGGTTCTATTTTTACAACAGCAATTTCATTAGGAACGAGCTTTTTACAAAACACAACGAAAAACAAGAAAAGTTATACACAAATTGCGGTAATTATGTGTATAACTTCTGTCTTGGTTTCGAAAATTGGCTTTTCTAATTTGGTAAGTTTACTATATCCTGTTTTTGGTTATTTAGGATTGCTTCAAATTCTAAAATTATCGATAACGAAAGTACAAATTAAGTAATAATAACGTAATAGTAAAATAAAAACAATTAATTGTCTTTAGGTGGAAGATATTCAATAATATCACCTATTTCACAATTAATTGTTTTACAAATTCTTGCTAATAAATTTAAATCTACTTTTTGCATATCATTTCTGCAATATTTTAATAATTGACCATAATGAATTTGTGCATTTCTAGATAAACTAGAACGACTAATATTATGGCTTTTTAAGAATTCATCTAATCGTAAATTGACTTTGCCCCACTCTTCCATAAGTTCACCTCTTAAGAAATATTAACACGAAAAAAACATTACGACAACTTGGGAATAACGTAGTAGGCATAAACATAGAAAAATAGAAATATGTATTGACATACTATGTGTAAACATATAAAATAAAAACAGAAACGAAAAAGGTATAATATGTAATATGTAAGAAATACTAAAGAAAGAGGAGAAAATGAGATGAATTGGATTGTAAAAAAAGAAAAAAGTAAAGGTATTACCTTAATCGCCTTAGTAATCACAATTATTATTTTACTGATTTTAGCAGGTATAAGTATAGCTATGTTAACAGGAAGCAATGGACTATTGACCAAAGCCAATATAGCAAGCGAAGAAACAAAAAAGGCAACCTATAAAGAAGTATTAG
>CANEEJ010000082.1 GCA_947426525.1 uncultured Clostridium sp.
CAAATGGAGGAGGGTTTGGAGAATTAGAAGGACTTTGGGTAGGAAAATTTGAAACAACAGGAACATCTACCAATTTGAGTGTAAAGCCTGGAGAACAACCGTTGATAAACCTGACAATTAATCAACAATATCAATTAGCTAAAAAGAGTAAATTTGGAGAGACTGCAACTATAAATGCACATATGGCAAAGAATAGCGAATGGGGAGCAACTGTATATATAGGTCATAGTAAATATGGAATAAATGGTCAAAAGGTGGCACATAGTACTAGTACATCTTATACAGGGGGAAGTAAGGAAAAAAATGCTATATATGCACAGTGTAAAAAATTTAGTACAACTTATAATGCGACAGGTGTCTACGATATGAATGGAGGGGTTTATGAATTTGTTGCTTCTTATGTAAATAATGGATTTAGTGCCTTGAAAACTTATGGAGGAACCAACAGTGGTGATTTATATGGGGCAAATACGGAAGAAAGGGGAAAAAGTACAGCTTATAAGACAGTATATGAAGGATCTGGAACGCAAAAAACAGATTATGAGACTTCGAAAAAATATAAAGGAGATGCTGGATGGGAGACATCTTATTCTAAATATCCTAGTTCTACGATGGATGGTTGGTATAAAGGAGTTTTCTCTTATCCTGGAACAGTTGGAGGGCAATATTCAGATATAGGACCATTTTTTATGAGAAGTAATCATAGAGTATGGGATACAGCAAGTTCTTTTTCATTGACAGGAAATAATGGTTCGGCTACGACTACTCCAGGAGTAGGTGCGGAGCCAGGGACACGTACAATTTTGGCATTTTAAAAATAAAGAGACGAAAAGCATGTTAAAATTTATTTTAACATGCTTTGATAGTTCTTAATTTAAATATTTATATATAAAGCTGTAATTTTAAAAGTTATAAAACTTTGTTGAAACTATGGATTTTTTTTAGATTTATGGTATAATAAGCTTACCTAATTTTGGGAGGATGTTAAAAATGGTATTTAAAAATTATTATAAAATATTAGATTTAGAAACAAGTCACGTTTCAATCGAAGAAATAAAAATAGCTTATCGACAAGCTGCTAAAAAGTATCATCCAGATTTAAACGTAGGAGATACTCTAGCAGAAGAAAGAATAAAAGATATCAATGAAGCTTATCGAACCCTATCCGTTCCGGCATCTAAAAGAAAATATGATAGAATTTGGAACTCTCGCTTTGGAAAAGCACAAAAAGCTTTTACAGGAAAAGGAGAAAAAGGAACCATTCTTACTATGTTCTTAGGAAATACAGAGGAAAATAAAGTGGCACGGAACCGTGTATCGAAAAGTAGGAACAAAAGGTGAAAACATAGAGACAGAAATTAATATTAATTTACAAGAAGCATTTTATGGCATGGAAAAAATGATATCTTTAAGAACACCAGAAGGAAAAATAAAAAACATAACAATTGCTATTCCAAAAGGAATTCGAAATGGAGAAAAAATCCGTTTAATTGGACAAGGTAAAGCTAGTCAAAATGGTGGAAAAAACGGAGATCTATTAATAAAAATAAACATAGAAGATAGCAAGACATTCAAGTTAAAAGAATGTGATTTATATACGGATTTGTTATTAACACCATGGGAGGCAGCACTAGGAACTAGAGCGACTGTGTCATCGATTGATGATGAAACCAAAATATACATTCCACAAGGAATTCAAAGTGGGGAAAGAATTAAAATTCCAGGAAAAGGCTATCAAGATGGAAATGGTACAAGAGGAGATTTAATAGCAGAAATTAAAATTGTTGTACCAAAGCAATTAAGCAAACAAGAAAAAGAAATATTTGAAAAATTAAATGAGATATCGAATTTTAATCCAAGAAGACAAGAAAAACTATAATTTACATAAAAATATATTGACAAAAAGCCTGATTTTAGCTATAATTAATTATAGTGTTGTAACAAAAGAGAAACTATGGATTAAAAATCGTAGGAAGAGGTGTAAAAATGGAAACAATACAGGGGAAACACTTTAGTATAACGGATCCAGAAGGAGTTAAAACGGTTATTTATCAAGTCAATAAGACAAGAAGAGAATATTTAGAAGAATATCCTAAATACACAGTAGAAAGACTAGACCATACAGAAGAATTAGTAGGAAAATTAAATAAAAAAACCTATTATGTAGAAGAACCACAAAAACAAGGGAATCAATTAGTAATTTTATCTTTTGGTAAAGACAGAGTGGTTATTAATTCAGGGTTATTACTAGGAGACGAAATAAGAATTACCAAAAAACCAACACCTGTTAAGTTTGATACCTTATATTCAGAAGAAGAAATGGAATATAAAGATGTTATGTACACACCAAACTTGAAAAGACAAATATCTATTATCGATCCAGAAACTACAGAAGAAGTAAAGCCAGTGCTTTATTTTGATGAAAAAACAAATGAAGTAAAAGGAAAATGTAAATTAAAGCCATATAAATCCTACTTTGCATTTGAAGTAGTGGAAGATAAATAGAGAGGAGTTTATATATGAATACAAGAAACGAAAACAAAGAAAGATGGAATGACCCCGCAGGTCCACAAGACAAAACAAAAGTGAATGGGTTAGAAATTGTATATCTTCATACAAAGAACAAAGAAAAAGAAGAAGAAAAAACAGAAACTGGAGCAAAAGTAGAAAGAAGAGTTATGGGACCAGTTATTTCTGACCAACTAGAAGAAGGACTAGTATTCTATACAGAAGAATACAAAGACAGAAGCAAAGGCTCAGAAATCGGAGAATAATTAACACAAAAGAGTAGGTGAATTTTATGAATTACAAAATAGAAGGAGCTATTAGAAGAAATAGAAAGAATTTTATTATTTTTGCAATACTATGGTTTTTTATGGCCATAGTATTTGTTGCGCCTTTTGCCTATAGTTCGCATATGGCTGGTTTAGAAGGAAGAATGGATTTGCAAGTATTTTTTGAAACCTTTGGAACATCTATAACCAATCCATTTGGAACATTAGGCAATATATTTTCACAAGGGGCAAGTGGAACTTATTTTTCAGCTTTGTTAGTAGCAACTATATTTTACTCTTTATTCTTTTTCATAGGATTTGTAAGGACAGCACCTAAAAATGAGTTTTCTGACATTGAACATGGTTCAAGTGATTGGAGCCAAAGAGGTGAACAATATCAAATCTTAAATAGAAATAAAGGAATTATTTTAGCAGAAGACAATTATTTACCAGTTGATAAACGAGGAAACGTTAATGTTTTAGTAGTAGGACGGATCAGGTTCTGGTAAATCAGCATCTTATTCTATACCAAATGCTTTTCAATGTTTAGGTTCCTATATTTTTACAGACCCAAAAGGAGAATTATATGATAGAACAGCAGGATACTTAAAAGAACAAGGCTATGAAATTAAAGTATTAAATTTAGTAAGACCGCAATATAGTGATGGATATAACCCATTAATGCATATATCATCTGAACTAGATGTTGACGTTATTGCCAATACTGTTATAAAAGGACAAAAATCAGATAGTAGTTCTTCAGACCCATATTGGGATGACATGGCAGAAATGTTATTAAAAGCATTAATTTACTATTTAATTGCAACAAGACCAGAAGAAGAGCAAAACTTAGCAAGTTGTGCGGAATTAGTTAGAGCTGCTAACAATAAAGGTGGAAGTAACTTATTAACGGAATTAATTAGTCAATTGCCTTATGACCATCCAGCTAGAATGTATTACAAATCAATTGAAATAGCACCAGAAAAAACATATGGTTCTATCTTGAGTTCCTTACAATCTAAACTAGGTAAATTTGACTCAAAAGAAATAGCAGAACTAACATCAACAGATACCATAGATTTTGAAGAAATCGGAAATAGAAAAACAGCAGTATATGTTATATCATCTGACACTCATACAGCATATGACTTTTTATTAACCATTTTCTTCTCACAAATGATACAACAATTATATGACTATGCAGACCAAAATGGAGGTGCATTAAAAGAACAAACCTTCTTTATATTAGACGAGTTTGCAAACATAGGAAAGATACCAGACTTTGATAAAAAAATCTCTACTTCAAGAAGTAGAAAAATATCATTTAGTGTTATCTTACAAAACATAGACCAATTAGAAGCGGTATATGAAAAATCATATGAAACCATCATGGGTAACTGTGATACACACGTATTTTTAGGAAGTAACTCCTATAAAACAGTAGAATATTTCTCAAAAGCCCTAGGAGAAAAAACAATTGAAAGAGACAGTATATCTGTTAATAAAGACAGACAAAACTGGATGACAGGAAAATCCGTATCTGACCAAGTTATGGCAAGAGCCTTAATGACACCAGATGAACTTCGTAGAATGGACAATGACCAATGTATCATCTATGAAAAAGGAATTAAGCCAGTCAAAGCACAAAAATTCTATTACTTCAAACACTCAATGGCAAAGAAAATGAAACCATTTGAAATTAGTCACAATGATATTGGCGAAAAAGACAGAGGAACATGGAGAAAATACAATCCATACAATCCATATGTCGAAGAAAAAGAAGGCGGTAATGCAGTAGAAAACTTAAAGGTAGAATCATTAGATGACTTATTTGATGATGAACCAGTAGAACCAAAAGAAGAAAGTAAACCACAAACAAATTCTTTTGAAGAAGTATCAACAACATCTCCAATATTAGACTTAGAAGACTTTACAACAGATGCACCAATTCTGCCACAAGAACAAGAAAACCAGGACAGTGATACTTATGATTTACAAAAAGAATTAGAAGCCAAATTTGATGAATTATTTGGACCAATCGGCGACTAATGTCGTATTGGGGACGGTTCTTTTCCGACATATATG
>CANEEJ010000083.1 GCA_947426525.1 uncultured Clostridium sp.
AATAAGGTAAATTTTATCCAAAATATAAAAATGAGACAGTTAAGACCTGTCCCCACCGTCTCATTTTTGTCGAAATATAACAGAAGTTGCGATGAAAAAAATTGTAAAATTTGTTGAAGTATGTTATAATAAAAAATCATATTGCTATAAATAATAGGATATAGCAGTGAAAAAGATTAGAAGGAGGAAAACAGTTGCCAAGAAAAAGCAGAAAAATATTAGAAAAAATAGTGTGTCATCATATGGTACAAGGCATCAATAGAGAATACATATTTGAAACCAATGAAGAAAAAGAGAAATATCTAGCATTATTAAAAAAATATGGCAAACAATTTGAAATAAAAATCATTGCATATTGCATCATGAATAACCATGTACATATGATATTAGACACAGAAAGAATTCAAAACATTAGTGACTTTATGAAGCAAGTCAATTCAATCTATGCAATGTATTACAATAAAAAGAAAGAGAGAGTAGGATATGTGTATCGAAATCGTTTCAAATCAATTCCTATTATGACAAGAGAGCAAATGCATACTTGTATTAAATACATTCATATGAACCCAGTAAAAGCGGAAATAGTAAAAAAAGAGGAACAATATAAATATTCTTCCTATAATGATTATTTATATCAAACAGGATTTATTAATAAAGAAATCATAGAATTTGTTTTTAATTCATCGAAAAATTATATCGAAATATTGAAAACCATAAAATATAAAAATTTAAATACACATAATGAAAAGTCTAACGTAGAAGAAATATTAAACGATTTTTTAATTCATGAGAAAACTAATTTATTAGAAATAAGAAAAAACAACCAATTAATTCAAAAATTTATAAGTCATTTAAATTCTAATCAATATAAATTTTCAAAATTAGAAATTGCACAAATATTAGAAATAAGTAAAGCAACGCTTTACAGGAGGTTGCATGAAAATTAATTTTGAAAAAATGAGACAGTTAAGACCTGTCCCCCTTGTCTCAAATCTAATTTATCCACCAGTATGTGGAATTTGTGGAAAGATAACTCCAAATTATTTATGTAACAAATGTGAAATGCAATTGAAGATGCAAGCTAAATTTCAAATTGAAAAAAATCAAAATATGGATTATTATTTTCAAGAACATTTATATATTTTTGAATATCAGGGAATGATAAGAAAAATGATTATAGATTATAAATTTAATGATAGTACTTATTTGTATAAAACAATTGTGAATTTTTTGTTAAAAAATAAAAAATTCTTTCAAAATTTAAAATCTTATGATACAATAATACCAGTTCCTATTAGTCGTAGAAGAAGGAAAGAAAGGGGCTATAATCAAAGTGAATTAATCGCTAGGGAAATAGCCAAAAGGACAGATTTAGATTATCAAAATCAATGCCTTATCAAAACGAAAAATATAGTGGAACAAAGTAAACTAAATAAAGAAGAAAGACAAAAGAATATACAAGGGGTGTATGCATTACAACAACCACGAAAATTACTAAATAAGAAAATTTTATTAATAGACGATATTTATACAACAGGTAGTACGGTAAATGAATGCAGTAAGGTATTGAAGGAAGCGGAACCAAAAAAAGTAGGAGTATTAACAATAGCAAAAGATTAAAATGAGACAGTAAAGACCTGTCCCCAAGTGTCTCAAAAGGAGGAAAAAGAATGGAAGATTTAGTGGAAAGCATATTAGATTATGTGAGGTCAGATTATACCGATTATGCCATTATGATAAATGGTGAATGGGGTTCTGGTAAGACGCATTTTTGGAATAATAAAATTAGAAAAAAAATAGAGTCTTTACAATTAAATGGTAAAAGATATACAACAATTTATATGTCTTTATATGGAATTTCTAACCTAGAAGAGATTAGTAAAAAGATTTTTATTGAAACGACACAATTAATGGATAAGAACTTAAGAAAATTTATGGATGCCAATGGACAAACTACTATTCCAGAGTATGCAAAAACAGGAATTGATATGGCCAATTTTTTTGGTGTTACACAAAATGGCGATAGAGTAGATTATGGAGAATTTTTCTCAACAGATGATAAAGTTCTATGTTTTGATGATTTGGAAAGGGCCAATGTAGATGTTATTGATATCTTAGGATATATTAATAACTTCGTAGAACATGATCATATCAAAACCATTATTATTTGTAATGAAAAAGAACTTTCTACAAAATTAAAAAGTTCAAATCTAGAAATGAAAACATTTATTGCAACATATCTTCTAGATAAACAAGATGAATTAAATAAATCAGATAAGCCAATGGTAGAAAAAATTCAAGATAAAATTGAGCATGTATTTGATAAAGCCAATGATTACGAAAGAATTAAAGAAAAGTTAATAGGAGAAACTTTTGAATATGCACCAAAATTTGATTATATTATTAATGGGATTTTAATGCGATATGAAAACAATCCAGACTTAATCCGATTTTTAAGAGAAAATACAGGTTTAATTATTTCTACCTTCCATAAAAGTGGAACTAGAAACTTAAGAATTTTAAAACACGCTTTAAATGACTTCAAGAAAATCTACGAAATGGTAAATAAATCTTATCCTAATACCAACCATAGAGTTATGCAGACAATGTTGATATTCACCATAGCTATTTCGTTCGAAATCAAAGCTGGTAAAATAACGAAGGATAAATTTATTAACATTAAAGACAATGAAGAATACAAATCTATCTTAGTATCATCTAGAATTTTAATGGACAATAGACAATTCTATATCAAAGAATTTGACCACAACTATTATTACAATTTCAAATCAGAATATCGTTTCTTTAAATTTATAGAATACTATATTAGAACACGTATTTTTGATATGAAATTATTTAAAGATAACATGGAAACCATTCGAAATACAGTTGATACAGAGAATTTACCAGGCTATAAAAGACTATTAACAGAAGAATATTGGAAAATATCAGATGATCAATTTAGTGGCGTTATCCAAGAAGTTATGAATGATGTTAAAGAAGGAAAATTAACACTAATTGATACAGTAAAATTGTTTGCTTATTTTAGTTATTTTTCTAGAAAAGGTTTGATTGATTATGATTTAAAAACTTTAAAAAGTGTATTCTTTAATGGAATGAATATTGCATCTTTGTCATCTGAATATTGTCCAAATCCAAAAGAGGAGCTTGGAAAGATTGCAATCGAAGAAGTAGAAGAGGATATGGAAGATATTCTAAAACATTTCAATATGTTGAATGAACAATTATTAGACAAAATGTACAAAGAAAAAGCGGAAGATGTTATGAAATGCATTCCAATGAGAATGGAACAATTTTATGAGAAATTTGATAAAGAATGTATGGAAATTCCAATCTTTAAATATTATGATTCTTTCCAATTATTCCAAAGAATTTCTTGTGCAAGTAATGAAGACATCGTATTAATCAAAGAAAAATTAATCGATAGAGCAAATCGTTATACGAAACAAATTGAACCAGAAATGAAAAATATAAAACAATTAAAACAAATTATAGATGACTATTTAAAAGGAAAAGACCCAAGTATTAAAATTGTTATGCTAAAAGAATTTTCAAAAGATATGGGATATATATTAGATAAATATAAAGTAAGTTTCTTGCCAAGAAAAGAAGAAAAAGCAGAAGAAACAGAAGTATAGAAAACAAAAAGCTAAGACAAAGTCTTGGCTTTTTATAAAAATTTCAAATTTTAATTTTTCATGCATAATTTTTTCCTCATTTGCCATAATAAAAATATAAACTAAAATATAACGAGGAGGAAAGTTATGAAAGCAACTGGAGTTGTAAGAAGAATAGATGATTTGGGAAGAGTAGTTATTCCAAAAGAAATAAGAAAAACATTAAGAATTAAAGAAGGTGACCCATTAGAGATATTTACTGATAGAGAAGGTCAAGTTATTTTAAAGAAATATTCTCCAATTGGTGAACTTTCAGAATTTGCAGCAGGTTATGCAGAAACATTATCAAAAACAACAGGACATATTGCTTGTATAACAGACAAAGATACAATCATAGCTGTATCAGGTGGTTCTAAAAAAGAATTTTTAGAGCAAGACATTAGCCAAGAATTAGAGCAACTAATGGAAGATAAAGAAGTATATACAAGCAAAGAAAATAGTGATACAGCAATGCCAATTACGAAAAATGATAATCAAGAAAGAAAAAATAATGCACAAGTTGTTTATCCAATTGTTTCCAATGGAGATACCATAGGTACTGTTATTTTAATGGCAAAAGAGCCAAATGGCAAAATGAATGAAGTAGAGAAAAAAGTAGCGCAATCAGCTGCCACATTTTTAGGAAGTCAAATGGATATATAATAATAAAAACAAGTTAATTTTTAGACTTTGGTCATAAATAATTAACTTGTTTTTTTGTTAGATAATCCCACTAAATAGTCAATAGAGGTATTGTGTAATATTTGGCTAGGGTTATTAAATGCTGAATGGGAATGGTTCGATTTCCTTTTTCATATTCAGAGTAGTATTGTTGTGAAATTCCTAGTAGTTTTGCAATGTCTTTTTGATATTTGTCGTGGTCTTCACGTAAGTCTTTTATTCTTTTAAATTTCATAAAATCTCCTATCACTTATAAGTATAAGTAGTATAAAATGTATTATTTAATTTATTCTAACAAAAAAATTAGAAAAAAGTAAAAGCAACATAAGAAATCATGTATCATATATATATATAATAAAAGATTTTATACAAAAGAAAATGAAAAAAATTATTGACAATACATAAAAAGTTATGTATTATATTTGTATTGTAGTGTTACAATTGATGTGAAACAAAAGAAATAAAAATTGAATAAGTGATT
>CANEEJ010000084.1 GCA_947426525.1 uncultured Clostridium sp.
AATATGGAATTGAATACACAAAACAAGGCGATTATTATATGCCAAATCTAGTATTGGAAAAAGAAAATATTACGGAAGAATTAAAAGCAAAAAATCAATTAGCTGGGTGTCAGCAATGAATTCTATTAAGAATATTGCAGAAGAAATTATATATAGTGAACTAATTTATGTATAAAATTTTATCCTCATTTATAATAAATTTGTGGTAAATCAAGAATAATCAGTAAATATGAAGTGTGAGTACAACCTAAAAATATTGATTTAGCAAGCAACGTATTTGTACTCACGCCACAAATACTAAATAAGAATGGGACAAGTCCCAAACCCTAATACGAAAAAGAAAGTGAGATGAGAAATTATAAGAAACAGAAATATAAAAATAAATATCTTTTTAAATGAAGAAGAAAATAGAATATTAAATGAGAAAGTAAAAAAGTCTGGATTAAATAAATCAGAGTTTTTCAGAAAAATAATTTTAGACTATCAGTTAAAAGAAAAGCCAGATGAAAAGTTTTACGAGATACTTGCACAACTTCGTGGTATGGCAACAAACTTAAATCAAATGTCAAGAGTTTATAATCAGTATAAAGGATATGTAAATGAAAATAAGTATGCAACTTTATATAATCAAATACAAAATTTTATATTAGCATTAGAAGAAGTTTATCTCATACCACAAAAAGAAAAGAATGTTAGTGGGTGGTAATTAAATTATGGCAGTAACAAAAATATGGAAAGTAAAAGATAGATTAGACATAACAATAAACTATGCAGTAAATCGGAGAAAAAACAGAAGAAAAACTATATGTATCAGGTATAAACTGTATGCCTGATACATCATATCAAGAAATGATAAATGTAAAAAAGCAATATTTCAAAACAGATGGCATACAATGCTTTCACGCAGTACAATCTTTTGTAAAAGGAGAAATACCCCCAGAGCAAGCACACGAAATCGGAATGAAATTAGCTGAAGAATTATGGGGAGATAAATTTCAAGTAATAGTTACATCACATTTGAATACAGATAATTTGCATAACCACTTTGTGCTAAACGCTGTTTCCTTTTTAGATGGTAAAAGGTTTTGCAATACGAAAAAAGATTATGCTATTATGAGAAAAACATCAGACAGACTTTGTGAAGAATATGGATTAAATGTATTATCCCAAGAAGAAAAATATAATAAATATGCTACTAGTTCTTTATATAAGGAACTAATGAAAGATTCTATTGATTATGCAATAGCAAGTGCTAAAGATTATAATGAGTTTATAAAAATACTTCAAGATTTAGGATATACACGAGCAAATAGAACAAGAAAAAGAACAATTTGAGAAAGAACAGGAAAAGAATAAAAGAGACAGAAACAAAACAAGGTGAAAATTTTTTGCTTTGCTTATCAAAAATATAAAACAAATATTCGCAAAATATCTTGCGATTTATAGAAAATTATAATAAAATAAGACATATTAAGAAATGGAGATGATTTTCAATGAATAAACTAGAAAAAAACGAAAATTATAATAATAAAACCTTTGAAGATATAAAACACATTGATGAAAATGGAATTGAATTTTGGTATGCTAGAGAACTGATGGGCTGCCTTAATTATAGTAAATGGAGTAATTTTAAAAAAGTTATTTCTAAAGCTATGGAATCTTGCAAAAATAGTGATATATCAGTGTTTGACCATTTTGCCGGCGTCGGCAAAATGGTACAAATAGGTTCTGAAGCACAGAGAGAACAACAAGATTATAAATTAACCCGTTATGCTTGCTATTTAATAGCGCAAAATGCAGATTCAAGAAAAAAGGTTATTGCTCTTGCACAAACCTATTTTGCAGTACAAACTAGAAAACAAGAAATTAGCGAAAAAGAATATAGTGAATTAACAGAAGATGAAAAAAGATTTTATCAAAGAAATTTAACTAGAAAAGGAAATTATTCACTTAATCAAACTGCCAAAAATGCAGGTGTAAAAAATTTTGATAGATTTCATAATTCTGGATATAAAGGTTTATACAAGGAGCAATACCAACAAGGACAATTATTGGTATGTGCTCCATTACTTTTAAATAGTACAGACTAAGCTGTCTTTATTTTTTTAATACTTTCCTGAAAAGCATTTTCTAGTTCATATTCATTTAGTGGAATATTTATAATTCCAACTCCGTTATAGTAAATGTCTATTTGCTGAGTTGGTTTACCATTTACCTTTTCTGATTGATATACATATATTTTAGAAATCAATTCATTTATAATTTCTGGTGTAAGTTCTGAAATTTCAGTATATTGTTTTACTTTACTAACAAAAGATGTTAAATCTAGTTCTTGTTGTTTAGTTGTATCAAGCATATTAGCTAATTCTTTAACTTTACTTTTAAGTTCTTTTTGCTCTTTTTCATAATTCAATGATAGAGTAGTAAATCTTTCATCTGTAATTTTGCCAGAAATATTATCTTCGTAAATATGCTGTATCAAGTTATCAATATCTTTTATTCGTTTTTCATATTGTGATAATAATTTTTTGTTTGTGCTATCTATTTTTTTCTGTTCTTCAAGTGAAGTCTCAAGTTTTTGTTTTATGAATAAATCTTCATAAGAACGGATATAAGATAGGACTTGTTTGATATTTTCTAAAACTAATTCTTTTAAGATATGTTCTCTAATAGTATGACTTGTACATGATTTAGAAGAAGTATTTTTATATTTTGAGCATCTATAAAAATGTCTGTTTTCTTTATAACCTCTTGAAGTACAATAATATAATTTTGAGCCACAATCCTTACAAAATAAATGTCCTGAAAATATATTTATTTTACCAATCTTAGTAGGACGTTGTCTATTTTCTCGAATGCGTTGTACAGTATCCCAAGTTTCTCTATCAATGATAGGTTCATGTGTATTTTTAAATATCTTCCATTGTTCTTTTGGAAAATAAATTTTACTCTTATCTTTAAAAGATTTAGTTGTGCCTTTAAAATTTACTGTATCTCCAATATATTCTTGTCTGAATAAGATGTCATATATAGACCTATCCTGCCAACAATATTTGATTTCAGATATATGATAATTGCATAAGCTATTTATTGCTTTATATTCTTTTGGAGTTGGAACTTTTTCTTGTTTTAATATATTGCATATTTGATGAGTTCCATATCCTTGAATACATAAATCATATATTCTTCTTACTATTTCTGCAGCAGGTTCATCTATAATCCATTTATTTTTATCTAAAGGATCTTTTTTATAACCATACGGAACATTAATAGTTAAAGGAATACCTGAATTACCTTTATTTTTGAATACTGCTCTAACTTTCTGACTTGTATTTTTAGCATGCATTTCGTTAAACCAGTCTTGTATAGGAAGAAAATCATTTAGTCCTTTATCTGTATCAATATTGTCCATTATAGCAATGTATCTAATACCGAAGTCTAACAAAATCTTCTTCTAATAGTTGACCTACTATAAGTCTGTTTCTACCAAGTCTTGAATGGTCTTTTACAATAATTGTTCCAATATTTCCTTGTTCTGCAAGTTCCATCATTTCCATAAATGCTGGTCTTGTAAAACTTGTTCCAGAATAACCATCATCTACAAAGAATTTAGTATTTATAAAATGATTATCTTTAGCATATTTACTTAAAATTGATTTTTGATTTTTAATACTATTGCTTTCTCCTAGCTGTTCATCATCTCTCGATAAACGGCAGTATAAAGCAGTTATTTTTTCGTTATTTGACTGTCCCATAACAACTCCTTTCCTTTAGACAGCCGAACAAGATATAAAGTGTTACAAAGTTTTAATTTGTAGTGTTCACATAATACCATATTCGTTTTTATAGTGCAAGTGATTCTTAAGATTTTTTTGTAAGTCTAAAAAATTTATTTAAAATACTTTCTTCAGCATTTTCATCAAAGTGAGTATTTACTTTGTATATTGTGCCGTTTATTTCTTTTTCAAAGTTCAATTTTTGCTCATTACAATAGTTATCTCTAAAATATTGTAATCTCTCTGCTTTAGTCATTTTACTTAACTTTTCGTAATATTCTTTTTTTAAGTTTTCTACATACTCATATTCTTCATTAGTTAGTTCAATTCTATATATTTTTTCATTATCTTGCATCTCTATCAGTCCTCCTTTTCTTATATTCAGGAGAGTTCTTTAATTTTTGCTTTTCAAGTTTTGCTCGTTCACGAGCTTTTCTTTCAGCTTGTATCTTTTCTTGCTCAAGTCTCTGCTTTTCTAGCTCATCTTGTTTCTCTTTATCAAATAGCCCTTTAAAGAAATTTGCAACTTTTTGTGGTGCAAGTTTTATAGCATGGAAATAGTCCTTTGTTTTCTCTACAATATCATCATATAGAGATTTCCATTTATCTACTGCATTCCTTAAATTATCAATTCTATTATTAAGTTCATATATTTCTTTATCTGCTACAATTCCCTTTTTAGCATATTCAGTTAAATTTTCATAATCTTCTTGCTCTAATTCAATCTTTTTAGAAAATCTCTTTTGCTTTCCTAAAGAAGAAATCTCTTCAATTTGCTTGTCATACTTCATATACTCATTATAGGAATTTTCCGTTTCTTCAACTTTATTTGTAATGCTTTCTAGTCTTTCAGTATCTTTCTTAATTTTATATTGCAAATCATCTAAATGTTCTTGATTACTGCCTTTTACACCACGAATAAAGTCTTTATAACCAATATCA
>CANEEJ010000085.1 GCA_947426525.1 uncultured Clostridium sp.
TCAATAAATAAGATATCAAATTTTTTATTCATTTCTTTTGCCACTTTATTAGCCAACTGTATCATGACGGAACTATCTTTTCCCCCACTAACACTAAAATATATATGATTAAAATTTTCAAACATAATTTGCAATCTTTCAATAGCTGCATCTAATACGTTTTTTTCTAGATATTTTTTTCCCATCTTGCTTCCTCTTTTCTTATTTTGGATTATATCACTTTTAAAATCCCCTGTAAAGTTATGTCGAATTATCCATCTGTGGAATGCTTTATATGTAGGAAGTTTAAAGTACTTTCCTACAATATAAAAAAGAGACTATTGCTAGCCTCTTTCTATGAATTCATATATTTATACTTTCTATAAATATCTTATTTTTTGTTTACTAAATCTTTTAATGCTTTACCAGCTTTAAATACTGGAGCTTTTGATGCAGGTATTTTGATTTCTTCCTTAGTTTGTGGATTTCTACCTTTTCTAGCTGCTCTTTTTCTTACTTCAAAAGATCCAAATCCAACTAATTGAACTTTGTCTCCTTTTTTTAATGAATCTGTTACTACTTCTACAAATGCGTTTACTGATTCTTCAGCTGCTTTTTTTGTAGCTCCTGTTTTTGCAGCCATTGCTGCGATTAATTCAGCTTTGTTCATTTAAATTACCTCCTATAAGATTTAAATAGTTTATGTACTCTATTGTGTGAACAAACACAATAATGTACTTCTATTTAGAATAATTCGCCAAAAATACTGAAAATCCTTCTTTTTTTTACTCTTTTTTTAATAGATTTTTAGTTTTTCCAATACTTTACAGATTTTTTCTCCTCCTGGCATCATTTTCATTTCTTCTTTCGAAAACACTTTTAATGCCACAATTGCTAGAGCATAAACGATTACAGCTATGACGATTGCTATTATTGTTGCCAATTTTCCTGCAATTATTCCGTAATAAAGTTACATAGCTAAAATAAGAGCAAATTCCCATAATTGCTACCGCTATTATTGGCTTTATGATAAACTTTGAAACTGTTAAATCTAATTTTATATTTTTTCTTAAACTACTTATTGCAATGGTAAAAGCTACTAAATGACAAGCAACAGAACCCCAAGCTGCTCCATTTACTCCTATTTCTGGTATTGGCACTAAAATCAAATTTAAAATCAACTTAATAATTACTCCGGCATCCTAAAGAAATAGCTGGTATAATTAGTTTTCCATATCCTTGCAAGGCTCCATTTATGGTTTGGTCTAATATTGTAAAAATAATGGTTAAAGAACTAATCTGTAAAATCATCTCTCCTGAACTTGCATTTGGGAATAATAAATTCAAAATTGGTCCTGCAAATAAACACATTCCAATGGTACAAGGAAGTCCTATTAGCATAGACGTTAATAAAGAAAATGACGTTTTCTGTGTAATTGTTTTTTTATCTTTTTTTGCCTTTGCAGAAGCTATAGCAGGTACTAGTGCGGTAGCAAATGCAACATTTATAGATAATGGTAAACTAGTTAGCATATCTACTTTTCCACCTAAAATTCCATATTGTGAAATCGCCATATCCTCTGGCATAAATTCTTTTAGGCTTCTTACCACAGTAAAAGAATCTATATTTTTATTTAACGAAGACATAATAGCTGTTAAAGCAATTGGAATAGAAACCATTAAAATTCTTTTGATAATCGTTACAACTCTCTCATATTTATAATTTACCGTACTTTTTATTTCGGTTGCAATTTCCTTACTTCTTGTTTTGTAATATAAATATAAATACCCAAACCCTGCAAATGTTGCAAGTGTTGTAGCTAAAGTTGCTCCACCTGCCATCCATTGTGTAGAAGCTCCTGAAATAATAGCAATTATCTCTACGATTATAATCGTAAGCGTCGTTTTAAATACTTGTTCTAAACTTTGAGACCTTGCAGTCGCCTTTATATTCTGTCTAGCATTAAAATATCCTCTCATAACAGATGATATCGCTACAAAGAAAATAGCTGGTGATAAAGCAACTAAAGTCATCTCCGCTTCTGGAATTTGTAGCCAATAATTAGCTATCATATGAGCTCCTAAAAATAATAATAAACTTCCTACTAATCCTATCATAGCAAAAGTAGCAAAAGCAATTTTAAAAATTCTGTGTCCACCTTTGTGATCTCCCACTGCAATTCTTTCCGATACTAACTTGGAAATAGCATTGGGAACACCTATTGATGAAATTGTAAGTAACATAGCGTAAATTTGGTACCCTGCTGATACAATTCCATTCCCTTTATCTCCAAATCCATCTCGATTAGTTAGATATAATGTATAGATAAGTCCCAATAACTTAATTAATACTTGTGAAAAAATTAAAGTAATCACTCCCTGCATAAACGTTTCTTTTTTGGGAGCTTTTTCCTTTATTGCTTCATTCGACATCCTATTCCTTCCCTTCCACTGTATTTATTTTATAATTTCCCCTTTATTTCATTTTACTTCCTTATTATAAATTTAATTACTAAAATATTCAATAGTTTTATTGATGTTTTTTGGGACGGGGTCAAAAAACATCGGTTTTCATAATTCAGAATATAAATATCAATAAATTGCATTATTTCTAAATATTATTAAAATATAAAAAGACTAATTAGTATTAGTCTTTACAACATCTACTCAAGCATCGAGTAATTTATAGTTTATTATCATTTTTTGTAACGGTGTTTTTTGACCCCGTCCCAAAAAACATCGTTTTTAAATATTTTTATCAATGTTAGGTAGTAATTGTTTTTTTCTAGAAACAACACCTTCTAAAAAGGCTTTGTCATTTTCTAGTTCTTTCCCAAAAGCAACTTGGATAACATCTACTTTTTCTCCCAATGCTAAGATTTCTGAATTGCTATTTAAAATATCTGTGATTGCAAATACAAATAGGCTTAATCCTTTTTCTTCAATAGTTTTATTGATAACTGTTTTTAATGCTTCTTCTCTTTTTAATACGTCTTCTATACTTACTGTGTTTACTTGTGCTATTTCAAACTTAATATCTTCTTTTTCAAATACTTTGCTGTCTATGTTAATTAATTGTTCTTCTGTAAAATCATCTAAGTCTGTTCCTGCTTTTAACATTTCTATTCCATATTCTTCTTTATCAATTCCAGCTATTGTGCATAGGTCTTCTAATGCTTTTTTATCATGTTCTGTTGTTGTTGGAGATTTTAATAATAACGTGTCAGATATGATGGCACTAGCCATTAAAACTGCTTCTTTTCTTTCGATTGTGTGTCCTAATTGTTTAAATTCTTCATATAAAATGGTTGCTGTACATCCATATGGTTTTGCTGTATAGTATAATGGTTCTGATGTTTCGAAGTTTGCAATTTTATGATGGTCTGTTACTCCTAGAATTTTTGCTTTTTCAATTCCTTCTACACTTTGGCTAAATTCATTGTGATCTACTAATAATACTTCTTGTCCTTCTTCTACTTTTTCAATTAATTCTGGTGCTTCTAGTCCTAAATAGTTTAATACAAATTGTGTTTCCTTATTGATATTTCCTAATCTTACTGCTTTTGTTTCCCATCCATTCTTTTTGTCTAATATCTCATGTACCATACTAGAACAAATTGAATCAGTGTCTGGATTTTTGTGTCCAAATATTAATACTTCGTTTTTCATTTTATTTCTCCTCTTTTCTTATTTTTATGGCTATTATTATATTTTCTTTTCTAATAATTGTCAATAATTTCTTTTAAGTCTTCCTTGCTAAATTGATATTTGGTATTGCAAAAATGGCATACAATTTCTGCTTTTTCATCTGTTTCCATTATATTTTGTAGTTCTTCTTTTCCAATGGTTGCTAATCCTTCTGCCATATGCTCTTTTGAACAATCACATTGATAAATTGGTGTGATATTTTCTTCTATGATTTCTACCTTTTCATCTCCTGTTATTTTTCTTGCAATTTCTTCTAAGCTTAAATTATCGTCTAACATTTTTGACATAGCTCCTGCTTGAAAAATAGCTTGCTCAACTTTTGAAATTTCTTCTTCCGTAGCATCTGGCATTGGATTAATTAAATATCCTCCTGCTGATTTTACTCCGTTTTTATCTACTAGTACACCTAATGCTACTGCAGAATTTCTTTGTTCTGAATTAACAAAATAATTAGCAAAATCATCTGCTATTTCTCCTGACGTTAATGGTGAAATTCCTATGTATGGGTCTTTTAAGCCAATATCTTTTATAACATTAATGTAACCTTCGTATCCAACAGCACCACCAACATCTAATTTTCCAAATTCATTTAGTGGCACATCTACTTGTGGATTTGCTACATATCCTTTCACTTTTGGAAAATTATTCGTAGTTGCTACCATCATTTCAATTGGTCCGTTTCCTTTGATTTGTATGGTCAGCTTGTCTTTTAAATTTTTCATTTCTGCACCCATCATAGTGGTTATGGTCAGCATTCTCCCAAAGGCTGCCGTCGCTACTGGACTTAGGTCATGTGTTTTTCTTGCTTTTTCTACTAAGTTTGTTGTATCGGCACACATAACTGCTACTTTTCCATTATGTGCTAAAAATTTTATAATTTTATCGCTTCTTTCCATCTTCACTTTCCTTTCTTTGTTGAACTGTATTTTATCATAAAAATGCTAGAAATTCAAGAGATAAAATGAGACGGTTGGGGACAGGTCTTAACTGTCTCATTTTTATATTTTGGATAAAATTTACCTTATT
>CANEEJ010000086.1 GCA_947426525.1 uncultured Clostridium sp.
AAAGAAAATAAACCAAAGAGGGAAGAAAAAAGAGAAAAGTAAAAGAAAAAACACATCAATATCATGATAAAGTGTTTAAAGAAATATTAGAAAAACTTATTAAGAAAAAATGACGAGTGAAGAAGAAAAATATTTACAAATTATATTAAGTTATTCAAATGATGTTAGAAAAAAGCTAGAAAAAGAAGAAATAATGAAATATAAAGAAATTTTAAAAAAGAAGGGTGTGATTATAGATATAACACAAGTAGATGAAGAGGAATTACAAAAAATAAAACAGGAGTTAAAGGTTTGCTAAAAATAAGAAAAATATGCGCTTGGATTATAAGGAGTGCATATTTTTTTTATAAATTTGTTCTATTATAGTATGAGAATCAAATCTCTTGTGAAAAACAAAAAAATTTGATATACTAAGAAGCGAAAAAGAAGGAGAAAAAAATGATAGCAGAAGTAATCATCAATCGAACAGCAAAAAAATTAAATAGAACTTTTGATTATCGTATCCCAGAAGAATTAGATGGGCTTATTTTGGTTGGAAGCAAAGTATTAGTGCCATTTGGAAAAGGAGAAAGACTAGAAGAAGCTTTTGTCGTAAGATTAAAAGAAACAACAAGTTATCCAAATCAAATTAAAGAAATAGCCAAATTAGAAGAGCAACTAAAAGACGAGCAAATTGAATTAGCTAAATGGATGGCAAAAAGATACTTTTGTAACGTATCAGATTGCATTAAATTAATGTTAACACCAGGAACAAGAACAAAAAATAAAGAAAAAAGAATACAAGAAAAAACGATAAATTGTGTTTATTTAAAAAAAGATAGGGAAGAAATCGAATTTGATATAGAAACTGGAAAAATCAAATCTGAAAAACAGAAAAAAATCATCAATTTTGTAAAAGACAATGAAGGCGTGACCATACCAGAAATTGAGATGTTTTTAGATGTTTCTAGGGCTATTGTAAATACGTTAATTAAAAATGATTATTTAGAAATTATAGAACAAAAAATACAAAGAAATCCATTATATGAAAAAGATACAGAAACAATTAAAAAAATAGAAAAAACTGAAAAGTTAGTATTAACACAGGAACAAGAAAGAGCTTTTCAAGCAGTAAAACAAAAAATGGAACAAGAAAGTTATCAATCTTTTTTATTATATGGTGTAACAGGCTCTGGAAAAACAGAAATTTACTTACAATTAATTGAAGAAGCATTGAAGCAAGAAAAAACAGCTATTTTACTAGTACCAGAAATATCTTTAACACCACAAATGTTAGACCGATTTATTGCACGATTTGGAAAAGAAGAAATTGCAGTTTTACATAGTAAATTGTCAATTGGAGAAAGACATGACGAATGGAAAAGAATAAGAGAAGGAAAAGCAAAAATTGTAATAGGAGCTAGGTCAGCAATTTTTGCGCCTATTCAAAAAATAGGAATTATCATTATTGATGAAGAACATGATAGTTCTTATAAATCAGAGGCAAATCCAAAGTATGATGCCAAAGAAGTAGCTAAAAGAATTGCGAAACAAAGCAAATGTCCTTTGCTATTAGGAAGTGCTACACCAGATATCAAAAGCTATTTTAAAGCAAGAGAAGAACAAAATAAAGAAATAGAAATTTTGCCATTAACGAAAAGAGCTAACCAATCATCGTTACCAAAAGTAGAAGTGGTAGATTTAAAACAAGAGTTGGTAAATGGAAATCATTCTATGTTAAGCGTGGACTTATATACAGCAATTGAAGAAAATTTAAAACAAAAAAGACAAACGATTTTATTTTTAAATCGAAGAGGATACTCCACTTTTATTATGTGCAGAAATTGTGGGTATACTGTAAAATGTAAGAACTGTAATATCAGTATGACTTATCATAGTTATGAGAAAAAATTAAAATGTCATTATTGCGGTTATGAAGAAGATGTAGTAACAACTTGTCCAGAATGTCATAGTGATAAAATACGATATTTTGGAACAGGAACCCAAAAGTTAGAGCAAGAAATACAAAAACAATTTCCAGGAGCCAAAACTATTCGAATGGATATTGATACAGTAACTAAGAAAAATTCACATGAAGAAATTTTAAGCAAATTCAAAAATGAAGACCTAGACATTTTAATAGGAACACAGATGGTAGTAAAAGGACATCATTTTCCAAATGTAACTTTAGTAGGTGTTATTGCAGCAGACAGTTCGCTAAACATAGACGATTATCGAGCAAACGAAAGAACTTTCCAAATCTTAACACAAGTAGCACGGACGCGCAGGAAGAGAAAAACTACCAGGAAAAGTAATCATACAAAGTTACAATCCAGAAAATTTTACCATTCAATGTGCTAAAGAGCAAAACTATGAAAAATTTTACCAAACCGAAATAGCCTTACGCAAGCAGTTGAAATATCCACCATTTTGCGATATAATAGTAGTGAATTTTAATAGCTTATCAGAACAAGAAATCAAAAAAACAAGTCAATGGATGTATGAAAAACTAAAAGCAAGCTTAAATGAAGAACAATTCAAAATATTTAGGCCAATGCCAGCACCAATCGATAAAATCCAAAATAGATTACGCTATCGAATTATCATAAAAGGCAACATGACAGAAGAAGCAAATCAAACACTAAATCAATACTTAAAAGAAATATACAGTAAAAATTTAAAAACAACACGAATAACAATAGATGTTAATCCCAATAGTATGATGTGAAAATGGGGACGTTTCCTTTTGCTCCTTTTGGAGCATTTGGGGACACATTTATATAGTAAGAAAGTAAAGGAGTAAAAAAATGGCAATTAGAAATTTAAGATTAGAAGGGGACGAAATCCTAAAAAAGAAATCAAGAGAAGTAGAGATAATAGATGAAAAAATACAAACTTTAATTGATGACATGATAGAAACCATGCACAAATATAATGGAGTAGGACTTGCAGGTGTACAAGTAGGAGTGCTAAAAAGGGTAATTGTTATAGACTTATATGATGATAATGGTCCGATTGTAATGATTAATCCAATCATTGTTAAGACAAAAGGAGAACAAGAAGTAGATGAAGGATGCTTAAGTTTTCCAAATCAATTTGCTAAAGTAATTCGACCAGCCGAAGTAATAGCAGAATATACGGATAGAGATGGGAAAAGAATGCAGGTGAAAGCAAAAGAATTATTAGCGCAAGCTATTTGCCATGAAGTCGATCATTTGAATGGAGAAGTGTTTGTAGACAAAATTTTACCAGGAACTTTAGAATATATAGAACCTGAGAAATGATGTTTTTTGGGACGGGGTCAAAAAACATCATTTAAAACTAAAATCCGAAAAGTTTAAGAAGAAAGAAAATTAAAGTGATGTTTTTTGACCCCGTCCCAAAAAACATCAAGAGGAGAAAAAATGAATGTATTGTTTATGGGAACGCCAGATTTTGCTAAAGAAAGCTTAAAAGCTATTTATGAAGCAGGTCATAACATTATAGGCGTTGTAACAAATGTAGATAAACCAAAAGGAAGAGGAATGAAGCTACAGCCATCTGCTGTAAAAGAATATGCAATTGAAAAAGGGCTAAAAATATATCAACCAGAAAAAGTAAGAAAAAATGAAGAATTTAAAGAAGAGATACAGAAGCTAGAACCTGATGCAATTTGTGTGGTAGCTTATGGGAAAATTCTTCCTAAAAGTATACTAGAAATCCCTAAATATGGATGTGTTAATGTACATGGTTCCCTACTTCCTAAATATAGGGGAGCAGCTCCAATACAATGGGCTGTTTTAAATGGTGATAAAGTAACTGGTATCACAACTATGTATATGGATGTTGGAATGGATACAGGAGATATGATTTTAAAACGAGAAGTACAAATAGGAGACGATGAAACCACAGGAGAATTATGGGATAGATTAGCTAAAATAGGAGGAGAGCTTTTAGTAGAAACTTTAGAAAAAATACAAAAAGGGACAGCTCCAAGAGAAAAGCAAGGAGATGATTTTTCAGTTGCTCCTATGCTTTCGAAAGAAATGGCAAAAATTGATTGGGATAACCAAACAGCGCAAGAAATAAAGAATTTAGTGAGAGGATTAAATCCAATTATAGGAGCATATACTTATTTAGGGGAAAAGAAAATAAAATTCTGGAAAGTTGCAATTGCAACACAAAAAGAAATAATGACTGGCAATATGGATTTTTTAAGAAATGGAACTGTTATTGTTTCAGACCCAAGAGATGGATTGTTTGTTAAAACAAAGGATGGAATTTTAAAGGTATTAGAAATACAAGGTGAGAATGCTAGAAGAATGCCAATTCAGGACTTTTTAAGAGGAAATTCAATAGAAGAGTTCCAAGTATTTCAATCGTGATAAAAGTTAAAAAATAGTTGTAAAAAAGAAATAAAGTTGATATACTTAAATACAAGAAAGATATGAAAAGGAGGCTTTTTTATGAATGAGGAAAATCAAGGTGAAGTAGTAGAATTAGAGGAAGAGATAAAAACAGAAAATGAAGGAATTCAAATCTCAAATGATGTAGTTGCTGTTATTGCAGGTGTTGCTGTATCAGAAGTTCCAGGAGTTGCTGGAATGGCAGGAGGATTTGCAGGAGGAATT
>CANEEJ010000087.1 GCA_947426525.1 uncultured Clostridium sp.
TTGTTGCAAAATTTTGCTCATTTTCACAGATACTAACTTCTAGTATTCCCCATGATTCATTAATTGGAACCCAAGTTATTATTGAAGGATGATTATAATTTTGCTTAACAACTTTTATCCATTCATTTGTAAAATTTTGTAATGAATTATCATCAAAGTTATAGCAATTTGCCATTTCACTCCAAACTAATACTCCTTTAACATCACACCAATATAAAAATCTTTCATCTTCTATTTTTTGATGTTTTCTAATTCCATTATATCCAAATGCTAAAACACTTTCTATATCTTTTGTTAAGCTATCTTCACTCGGTGGTGTTAAATGCGATTCTTTCCAATATCCTTGATCTAGTATTAATTTTAAGTATAATTCTTCACCGTTTAAAAATATTTTATTTCCTTTAATTGCTATTTCTCTTATTCCAAAGTACGAATGGACAGTATCTATAACTTTATCTTCGCAATACAATTTATAAGTAATATCATATAAATTAGGATTATTAACTGACCATTTTTGTATATCATGTTTTATTCCTTCTTTTGCTATATTTATCTCTATTTTTTCATAATTATTATTTATAATTGCTTTTGTATTATTCAGTATTTGCCCATTAAATGATATTTCTGTTTCGATATAATATTTTTCTTTTTCAATATCCTGTTCTAATAAATTAGTTTCTATTTCTAATTGTACTTTATCTGTTTTTGGTGTAATTTTAACTGCTTTTATATATTTCTTAGATACCCATTCTAACCATACTGTCTTCCATATTCCTGTTGTTTGTATGTACCAACATTTCCAACTTTCTTTTTTATATCTCTGTTTTCCTCTAGGTTGGTCTTTTGATAGAGAATCTTCTACCTTTATTGTAATATCATTTTTACCTTCTACAACATATCTTTCTATGTCAAATGAAAATCTTGAATATGCTCCAATATTTTCTCCTATATACTTTCCATTAATCCATACTTTCGTTTTATAGTCACTACCTTCAAAATTTAATATTACTTTATTATTCTGTAGTTGTTCTTTTGATATATTTATTTTTCTATTATACCAAACTATATAATGTACACTTTCATCTTCTATTCCACTTAATTTAGTTTCGTATGTAAAAGGTACAATGATTTTTTTATCCATTGGGAATTCTTTAAAATATTTTTTTGTTTCTCCTTCATCATTATCATCAAATATGAAATTCCATTCACCATTTAAACTTTCCCAATCTTTTCTTACAAATTGTGGTCTTGGATAATCTTTTATATAATACTTCATTTTTCTTATATATCCTTTCTATGCTATTCATTACTACTTTCCATTAATTTATCAAAATCTGATTGATATAATTTATCTTGTATTACTCTATACTTTTCAAATTCTGATAGTGCTTTTTCTTCCGCAATTTCATGTGATATTTTTCCTGCATCTTTTAATATATCTCTATCGTCTGATAATAAATATTTATCTATTCTATTTGCCCAATCCTCCATAGTCATTGGAATATTTCTTTTAGCTCTTGCTTCTGCTAAATCTAAAAATGCTGAAACAATAAGTTCTAATTGCTCTAATTCTTCTTTTTTTAGATAATTTTTAGCAATAACTACATCTGTTTCTAATATCTTCCCATCTGGAGAATGCATCTTGTTTTGCACTTTTTTGAAAAACTTAATTGTTGTTGGGGATTTCTTATCATAATCTATACTCGTTGCATAAATATCTGTTATCTTTTGATAAAATCTTCTTTCTGATAATCTTATTTCTCTTATTTCTGCAAGTAATTCTTCAAAGTAATCTTCATCAAAAAATGTTCCATTCTCCATTCTTTTTTTATCAATAATATAACCTTTTTTTGCAAATTGTTTTAATACATTTGTTGCCCATCTTCTAAATTGAATTGCTCTATCTGAACTCACACGATAGCCCACTGAAATAATCATATCTAAATTATAATAGTTTGTATTATAATTTTTGCCATCAGATGCAGTTAGTAAGAATTTCTTACTAACTGTTTTTTCTTCTAATTCTCCATCTGCAAAAATATTTTGTATATGCATTGTTATATTATTTCTAGTGGTGTCATAAAGTTCTCCAAGTAATTTTTGAGTTAACCATAAATCTCCATCTTCAAATCTTACTTCAATTCCTTTTTCCTTTTTTTGTTGTTCAAATATTAAAAATTCTGCTGCACTACTTCTTATTATCAAATTTTTATCTTTTTCCTGCATATTTAACCTCCTAAAATATTAATATAATTTAATATTGTACTTGCTAAAAGTTTTATATTTTCAATATTGTCAATGGTTGGAATATGTATAATCTAATAATATTTTTGCTTAATTATCATTTCCTTTAAAACTTGCTATTAATATTTTCATTTCGTTACCTCATCGTTTATCATTTATGGTTACTATACCATAAAAAGTCAAAAAAATAAAGCATATAACAAATTAAATTATTACATACTTTACCTTTTAAGTTTTATCTCCAAACATTCATATTTTTATTATCAATTATTACAATATTAAGATAATGTAAGCAACAAGTTGCAACATTCTCTAAATATTGCATAAGTAATCTGTAACTCACTTCGTTCGAACAGCTTACTTAACTACTCCGCACACCATATCAACTTCTATCGTTACCCTAATTTTATTATTTTCTACTCTTTTAACCTTATTTTTACCTTTTGTCTCAAAACTAATAAAATTCTCAAAAGCAGTAAATTCAACTATTTCATCGTATCTTTTAAATATAGCACCGAGCAACACTCCACATGGCTCACACATAGGCTGTAGATAGTTTTTGCTTACCTCGTATGATGACTGTTGATTTTCTTGATTTTGAACTACCAAGTTTTTCTCGGTTGTTGAATCTCCACACTTGATTTCGTTTCCAGATTTTAAGATAAATGTTATTACTCTTGGATCTGTATTTCCATTTTCTTCTTTTTCTCCTATTATAACTTTTTCTATCATTAGTTCAAAAACATCTTTATCAAATTTTGACATGATTTCATTGTCTTTAAACAGATTTTTAAACTTATTTAATCCTTGATTTAAACTCATTGAATCCTCTAATTCTAGTTGTAAATGTTCTTGCTCTTTTTCTATTCCATTTATTTTGTTCTGCAATTTTGCTTTCTTTTCTTGCAATGTTTCAAGAGTAATTGTTCCATTTAAATTTAAATCAATTAGTTTGTCTATTTTTTCTTTTAATACTTGTTTTTCTTCCTCTAGTCTATTAATAGAACTTTCATTACTTTCCTCTTGTATAATTTCTTCCATTTCATTTAAGAATGTTTGAATTAATTCTTTGTTATTATTGCATAGTAGTTTATAACTTTCTGTAAATGCTTCTTCTATAATATTTTCTTTCATAGCTTTACAATATGGACAATTTTCTTTTCCATGTTTTACAAATTCCATACAATGCCATACTGTAATACTATTTTTAGTTCCAGAGTGCCAATTTCTTCTTGTTAATAAACTTTCACAAAAGCCACAATATAATCTACTACTAAAAGGATATTTCCTACTAAAGTTGCCTTTTCTTCTTCCAGAGCCTCGTACTCCTCCTCGATTTTGCAATATTTCTTGTGCTTGGTTAAACATTCTTTCAGAGATAATTGGCTCATGATGTTCTTGTATGTAATATTGGTTTTCTTCTCCCATATTGACTACTCTTCTATGTGAGATTGGATCTGTTGTATATGTTTTTCCTTGTAAGACATCTCCTTTGTATTTTTCGTTTTTTTAAGACTCCTCTTATTGTTGATTCGTGCCATTTCTTTTTACCTGTTGGAGTTTTGTATTTCATATTTGTTAGTTCTTTTGCTATTGTTGTACAACCTATTCCTTTACAGTATCTTTCAAAGATATATCTTACTATTTCTGCTTCTTCATAATTGATTGATATTTCTTTTGTATCTTTATCATATACATATCCTAAGCAACCATTATATCCAATTAGCTCTCCTCTTTTTTGTTTCATCTGTAAGCCTAGTTTTACATGAGAAGATATATTCTCGCTTTCTTGCTGTGCCATTGCACTAAGTACTGTTAGCATAATTTCTCCTGATATTTCTAAAGTATTTATTCTTTCTTCTTCAAAATAAATAGCAATTCCTTTTTCTTTTAGTAGTCTTACATATTTTAGAGTATCTACTGTGTTTCTTCCAAATCTTGATATTGATTTTGTAATTATCATATCAAATTTGTTATTTGTAGCATCTTGCATCATTTTCATAAAACCATCTCTTTTATAGTCTAGTGTTCCTGTTATTCCTTCATCTGCATAAATGCCAACATATTTCCAATCGCTATTACTTTTAATTTTTTCTTCATAATACTTTAGTTGAGAATTATAGCTGTTTATTTGTTCTTCCTTTTCTGTACTTACTCTTGCATAGGCACATACTCTTAAATTTCCTTTTATTTCTTCTCCTGTTGTTCTATTAATTCTACCTTTTTTCTTCTCTATAACTTGTACTTTCAATATTAACCTCTCTTTCTCAAGTTTAGAGAATCTTTATGTGCTTATTATACATCAAAA
>CANEEJ010000088.1 GCA_947426525.1 uncultured Clostridium sp.
AGAAATAATCGAAAAAGCTCGATTATTTCTTTTTTTCGCCAATAAGAAAAGACAGCTTTTTCAAAAAGAAGAGATTATAATAAGTCATACAGGTGATGGTATGACGATTTATATCGATGTAGTATTAATCGAAAACCTAATGATGAATTTTATTATTTTATTAGCAACAGGTTTGATTTTAAAAGAAAAAATAAAAACAATCCGATTATTACTAGCAAGTTTAATAGGAGCAATTTATTCGGTTGTATCCTATCTATCCATTTTAGAAATCTATTCTAGTATGGTTTTAAAAATAATATTATCAATTGTAATAATTTATATAGCATTTAATCCACAAAGTATTAAAAAAATGTGGAAAGACTTGCTAATATTTTACTTAACTTCTTTTGTATTTGGAGGAGCAGCCTTTGCCCTTATTTATATAGTAAAACCACAAGAAATATTAATGAAAAATGGACTATTTTTAGGAACCTATCCACTAAAAACAATTTTGTTAGGAGCCGTCATAGCTTTTGCTATTATAATGACAGCTTTTACAATTGTAAAAAGCAAAATAACACCCAAAGATATGTTTTGTAAAATAGAAATAGAATTAAATGAAAAAACGATAGAAACAACAGCAATGATTGACACAGGAAATTTACTAAAAGAACCAATTACCAATACACCTGTTATTGTAATAGAACATACACTTTTATACGAATGCATCCCAAAAGAAATTTTAAATCATTTGGACGAATTGTTAGGAGGTGATTTTAGTAATATAAGCGAAGAAATTACAGAAAAATACATAGCTAAGCTAAAATGTATCCCATTTTCTTCATTGGGAAAACAAAATGGAATGTTACTAGGGATACGAGCCGATAGTATAAAAATAAAAAAGGAAGAAAAAGAAGAGAAAAAAGAAAATATAATAATCGGAATTTATAATAAATCATTAACCAAAAGAGGAGAATATAGAGCATTAATAGGGATAGATTTAATCTAAAAGAAAGGAGAGGAAAATGAATATTTTTGAGTTTGTAAAAAATGGAATTAACACAATTTGTGCTAAATATATTAATGAAAAAGACGAGATAGAATATTTACCAATTTTTTATATAGCGGGAAGTCAAACACTTCCTCCACCATTGCCTCCAGAAGAAGAGGCTGAACTGATTGAACAACTAAACCAAGAAGACAATTTAGCAGTTAGACAAAAACTAGTAGAAAGAAATTTAAGATTAGTTGTTTATATTGCTAAGAAATTTGAAAATACAGGAATTGGAATAGAAGATTTGATATCCATTGGAACAATAGGATTAATGAAAGGTGTTAACACATTTAACTCTGATAAAAAAATTAAATTAGCAACCTATGCTTCCAGATGTATCGAAAATGAAATATTAATGTATTTACGAAAAAATAACAAAATAAAAGGAGAAGTTTCGATTGATGAGCCATTAAATAAAGATGGAGATGGAAATGAGTTACTTCTTTCTGATATATTAGGAACGGAACCAGATATTACTTCTAGAAATTTAGAAGACGAAGTCGATAAGTCACTTTTGCGTGCTTCTATTAGTAAATTAAATCATAGAGAAAAAGATATCATGGAAATGCGATTTGGTTTTCAAACGGGAAAAGAAAAGACACAAAAAGAAGTTGCAGATGAATTACGGAATTTCACAAAGTTACATATCAAGACTAGAAAAGAAAATCATAGGAAAAATGAAAAAAGAAATTGCTAGTAAAATAGGTTAAAGAGGGGAGCACCCCTCTTTATATCAAGTTTCTCTGGCGGAGAAATTCTAGGATTTCGTCCTGTTCATTTTGGTTGGAAACATTACGATAAAAAGTAACTACTTTTGTATCGCTAATTCGGCCCACCCGATGCCAATTACCAGAGGATGAAAAACGATTTCTACGAAGAATCGAAAGTCCTCTTGGAATGAAATCAGGCTCTAGCTTGAATTCATAAGTCTTATTCATAGTTACATCCTCCTTACAGAAACTTCACCAATAGTATCAGTAGATTGATTATAACATACTTTAGAGAAAACAACAACAAAAAGTAGAAAAATGGACAAAATTATGTTAATGTGATATAATTTTAGGTAGAAACTTGTAAACCATGAAATAGAATCCAAATGGAGGAAAGATTATGGAGAAAAAAGGACGGAGTTTTACTCAAATAAAAAAATCAATGTCAGCTAAAGAGCTTAAAAGTTTTTGTATCGAAATTGCAGAAAAGTATGCCAATTCGAATGAAGAATTTGCACGTTCGTATTTTATGAAAGAATATGATATCAGTGCAAGTTGTTTCTATAAGATATTGGAAACTGCTATTGTATGCAATTGGGTTTCAGACGAAACCGTAAAGAAGATGGAAGCAAAAGCTTTGGTAAACCAAAAAGCTCATGCGGTAGAAGCTGGCTTATCAACCAGAAAGCACTATGCCGAAATGAGACAAAAACGGCAGGATTACATTCTTTCTCTGTACACAGAGAAAGAGATTGAAAATTTAGCTGTGAACTTTGCTTACTCACCGTTAAGCAAAAGGGAATTTGCCGGAGCAGAAGGAATATCAGTAGGATTACTAGATAAGCTTTTAAAAAAAGCGATTGTAGAACTGATAGTGGACGATGTCATCTTCAATGCCATCAGGCAGAGAAGTATAGATAATACGCCACAAAATCGGCAGGAGAAGGTAAAAGATTTTTTTATCAAACTGGCAAAAGAAAGATACTCCAAAATTAGTGAACTGCTTTCTTAAATGAGAGCAGTTTTTAATATACTATACGAAAAAAGCATAAAAAAACCAAATCTGGAAATACTTAAAATAAGTAAATTTTAGAGGAGGTTTTTCTTTTGTTAAACAACAAAGTAGAAATATGTGGTGTCAACACATCCAAATTACCAATATTAAGTAGAGAAGAAAAAGAAGAACTATTTATAAAAATAAAAGCAGGAGATGACGAAGCAAGAACAACATTTATCAATGGAAATTTAAGACTGGTATTAAGTGTAATACAAAGATTTTATGGAAGAGGAGAATCAGCGGATGACTTATTTCAAGTGGGATGTGTAGGATTAATCAAAGCAATTGATAATTTTGATTTGAGCCAAAATGTACAATTTAGCACTTATGCTGTACCGATGATAATAGGAGAAGTAAAACGATATTTAAGAGACAACAATAGCATAAGGGTGAGCAGGTCAGTAAGAGATTTAGCTTACAAAGCTATTCAATTTAAAGAACGATATACAAAAGAAAATGGAAGAGAACCCAAAATTGATGAAATAGCAAAAGAATTGGGGGTTGAAAAAGAGGATATTGCTTTTAGTTTTGATGCCATACAAGACCCAGTATCTTTACAAGAGCCAGTTTATAACGATGGATCAGAAAGCATTTATGTGATGGATCAAGTAAAAGATAGTAAAAATACAGATGAGATGTGGACAGAAAGAATGGCAATTGAAGGAGCTTTGGAAAAATTAAATGAGAAAGAAAGAATGATTGTACTAAAACGTTTTTTTGACGGAAGAACCCAAATGGAAGTAGCAGATGAAATTGGGATTTCGCAAGCACAAGTTTCTAGGTTAGAAAAGAGTGCCATTGTGCATATTAAAAGGTTTTATAAATAATATAGTAAGATGAAAGAAGTAATAAAAGAAATTTTATTACTTCTTTTAAAATAAGAAATAATAGATAGAATAATGAATATATATAATAAGAAGAAAATAAAAGGAGAAAGAAAAATGCAAGATAAAGGTTTGGATTTTAAACACAAAGAAGTGGTAAACATTAATAATGGCAAAAGATTAGGTTATGTACAAGATGTATGTGCAGATTTAGAAACAGGAACTATAACGTCTATTATTGTTCCTGGTAGCAATAAAGTATTAAATATATTCTCACAGAATAGTGAAATTGTAATACCATGGCAAAATATAAAGTGTATAGGCGATGATTTAATATTGGTAGAAATTTAATAGAATAAATTTCCATAAAAACTTTCAAAAAAAGTATTGACTTTAAAAAATAAACATGGTATTATAAGAAAGTACCAAGCAACAGACAAGAATTTTAAAAATAAAATTAAGAATTAGTAATAAAAATAAAACAGAATGAATAGAATAAAAACAGAGCAATTACTAGTTTTTTATTTTACCCCAAAGTAAGGTAAAACAAGCTTAAAAAAAATTTTTAAAAAAATTGTCAAAAAGTGTTGACAAACAAAAAAAGGTATAGTATAATACAAAACGTTCCGCACGACGGAACCAAAAAAGTACATTGAAAAGTAAACAATAAAATCCTTTAGAGAATAAA
>CANEEJ010000089.1 GCA_947426525.1 uncultured Clostridium sp.
TGTAAATGGCAACCATCTGATAATACAAAACCAGTTCCTATGATTAAGAAAAGATTAGCAGGGAATCAAACCTTAATTGCTTACTTAAGAAAAGTAAAAGCATTTGATAGTTATGTAGTAAAACCAGCCATCACAGCAAAAGTAAGTGGAAAAATATTCAAAGCAACAGGTGGAAGTGTAAAACTAACCAAAAACAATAAATCCATTCAATTTGTATTTGAAGTAATTAGAAGAGAGCCAGAATGGCAAAAGAAAGCAGTAGACAAAATAAGACTATTCAAAGAATTCTATGAAAACTTTATACCAGGAGACTCAGGATTTAGTGGACTTCCACAATTAATCTTTGTGTGCGAAGACGAAAAACACATGGCAGAAACATTTAGAGAAATCATAACCAACCAAGTAGAAATTCCACAAATCAAATTATATTTTACAACCGATTTAAGACAAAACAAAGAAACACTAGAAGATACATTAGTAGAATTTAAACTAGTAGACGGTAAATATAAAATGGAAAATATCGAACTAAAATTATTAGGAATGTAATAAAATGAGACAGTTGGGGACAGTCCTTAACTGTCTCATTTTAAATAGAATGCCAAAGGAGAATGATTTAGTTAAGTTCCAAAGAGGACGGCCCTTTTTGGCAATTTTTTATAAAATACAGGATAAAAAAATTAAAAGATTTTAGACAATTTCTAAAATCTTTTTTGCTTTTTCTATATCATCTAAACTAGCATCTGGAATATTCTCTAAAGCATAATCCAGACCAAGTCTTTTCCATTTAAACTTACCCATAGAATGAAAAGGAAGGAGTTCAACCTTTTGAACAGTTTTTAGACTATGAATAAAATCCTTTAATTTTAATAAATCTTCTTTATCATCGGTAAGACCTGGAACCAGAACCTGTCTAATCCAAATAGGAATGTTATGATTACTTAAATAGTGTGCAAATTCTATTTCCAAATGATTGGAAAAGCCAACTAAATCTCTGCATTTTTCAGCATCGATATGCTTAATATCCAATAAAACTAAATCTGTTAAAGATAGTAATTTTTTAATATCATCTGTTAAAGCAACCATACCGAGAAGTATCAATACAAGTATGAATATTTTGTTCCTTCAATTTACTAAAAAGCTCAATCAAAAACTTAACTTGCAAAAGAGGTTCGCCACCAGTAACTGTAATACCACCGATTAGGACAAATATAATTTTTATAACGCATAATTTTTTCAAAAATATCATCCAATGACTTATATTCTCCTTCGTTCATATTCCAGGTATCGCGATTATGACAATACTTACACTGCAAATGGCAGCCCTGTAAAAACAAAACAAAACGAATACCAGGTCCATCAACAGTTCCAAAAGATTCAATTGAATGAACTTTAGCATAATATCTTAAATCCTTTTCTTCCATTTTTTACTCCTTTGTCGTATTGGGGACGTTTCTTTTACGACCAGGGTGTCGGTAAAGAAACGTACCCAACACGACAATAAAATTTTTAGTGGAATGTTCTATTGATTACTTCTAATTGTTGCTCTCGTGTTAATTTGGTAAAGTTTACCGCATAGCCAGATACACGAATGGTTAATTGCGGATATTTTTCAGGATGTTCCATAGCATCTTCTAGCAATTTACGGTCAAATACATTGACATTAATATGATGTCCTGTTTGAGCAAAATATCCATCTAACATGTTGACTAAATTATTAATTCTTTCTTCTTCTGTTTTGCCAAGGGTTCCAGGTGTAATAGAGAAGGTATAAGAAATTCCATCTTCTGAAGAGTCAAATGGTAATTTTGCAATGGTATTCATAACAGATAAAGCACCATTTGTATCCCTTCCATGTAGTGGGTTAGCACCTGGTCCAAAAGGTTCTCCAGCTCTTCTTCCATCTGGTGTATTTCCAGTAGCTTTTCCATAAACGACATTAGATGTGATAGTTAAAATAGATAATGTGTGTTTTGCGTTTCGATAAGTTTGATGCTTTCTTAGCTTATTCATAAAACTTTTTACAACATCAACAGCAATTTGGTCAACTCTATCATCATCATTTCCGTATTTTGGAAAGTCTCCTTCTACTTCATAATCAATTGCTAAGCCAGTTTCGTCACGGATGACTTTTACTTTAGCATATTTGATAGCAGATAGGGAATCTGCTACAACAGATAATCCAGCAATTCCACATGCCATAGTACGAACGATTTCTCTGTCATGCAAAGCCATTTCGATGGCTTCATAAGAATATTTATCATGCATATAGTGAATCATATTTAAAGCTTTAATATAAATTTTTGCTACATAGTCCATCATTTGATCAAATTTAGCCATTACTTCATCATAATCTAAATATTCAGAAGTGATTGGTGCATAGGTTGGTGTGATTTGTTTTCCAGAAATAGCATCTCTACCACCATTGATAGAATATAATAAAGTTTTAGCTAAGTTAGCTCTAGCACCAAAGAATTGCATTTGTTTCCCAATTTTCATAGGAGATACACAGCAAGCAATACCATAGTCATCTCCTAATGTAATTCTCATTAAATCATCATTTTCATATTGAATAGAAGAAGTATTGATTGATAATCTAGTTGTGAATCTTTTGAAACCTTCTGGTAAACGAGTAGACCATAGAACCGTTAAATTTGGTTCTGGCGCAGGGCCTAACGTTTCTAAGGTATGAAGAACTCTAAAAGAATTTTTCGTAACTAAAGTTCTTCCGTCAATTCCCATTCCACCAATACTTTCTGTTACCCATACAGGGTCGCCACTGAAGAGTTCGTTATATTCAGGCGTTCTTAAAAAACGTACTAATCTTAATTTCATAACAAAATGATCCATAATTTCTTGTGCTTCTTCTTCTGTAAGGTTACCATTTTTTAAATCTCTCTCAAAATAAATATCTAAAAAGCTTGAAGTTCTTCCAATACTCATAGCAGCACCATTTTGGTCTTTAATGGCAGCTAAGTATCCAAAATATAGCCATTGAACAGCTTCTTTGGCTGTTGTGGCAGGTTTAGAAATATCAAATCCATAGCTAGAAGCCATCATTTTCAATTCATTTAAAGCAAGAATTTGCTCACTGATTTCTTCTCTTTCGCGAATAACAGCTTCTGTCATCTCATCAACATTTAAAACTTCTAATTCTTTTTTCTTCTCTTCAATTAAAACATCTACGCCATATAAAGCAACACGTCTGTAATCTCCTATAATTCTTCCACGACCATAACCATCAGGAAGCCCAGTAAGTAGGTGAGAACTTCTAGCAGCTCTAATATCTGGTGTATAAACACTAAATACACCATCATTGTGAGTTTTTCTGTATTTGTGGAAAATTTCATCTGTTTTAGGGTCAACTTCTCTTCCATAAGCTTGACAAGATTTTTCCACAATTCGAATTCCTCCAAATGGCATAATTGCTCTTTTTAAAGGACTATCTGTTTGAAGACCTACAATGTCTTCTAATTCTTTATGAATATAACCAGCTTTATGACTAGAAATAGTAGAAGGAGTTTTTGTATCAATATCTAAAACACTACCTTTGCTATCATGTTCTTTTTTATATAAGTCTAATACTTCATTCCATAATTTTTTTGTCTTTTCAGTAGCTTCTGCTAAAAAGCTAGCATCGCCTTCATAAGGTGTATAATTTTTTTGGATAAAATCTCTTACATTGATTTCAGTTTGCCAATCACCAGAGTTAAATCCATTCCATTGTTCAAATTTCATGTTTAATCGTTCCTTTCTTATCTTATTTATTTGTATATAGTATGAACTTTTTCAACAGATATTATCATAACATAAGTAAAAAATATTAGCAATTATTTCGAAATTAAATATATAGAAAATTACAAAAATAAACTGTTGCAAAAACAACAAAAAACCAACATTTTTCATGTTGGTTTTTTCCTATATTAGTTTTCTTCTATATCTGTTTCTGCAATAGCTTGTGCTACATTATAAATTAATTTTTGTTTGTATGGAGAACAGCTTTTAATTAATTCAGAAAATTCTTTGTTTAAGTAATTTTTTGAACTACTAGAAGCTCCATTTAAAACATAACCTTCTGTAACATCTAATAAACCACATAGTTGGTTTAATCTTTTTAAATTTATATGTGAATTTCCTCTTTCTACTCTGCTCAAAAAAGCAACGGAAATATCAATTTGTTCTGCTAAATCTTCTTGTGTTAAATTTTTTGCAAGTCTTG
>CANEEJ010000090.1 GCA_947426525.1 uncultured Clostridium sp.
TTATATATATTAATTTTTATATATTTTTGTTTCACATCATTGACACTTATACAGTAACCTTAGGTATTGGGATGTATTGAATATTTACTTTTTATGTAATCCATGGTATAATTGATATAGATTATCTTAAAAGTCTTCTTTTCTACCAGAAGACATGTGACTTATAAAAAAATAATTTAAGGAGGCAAAAATATGAGCAAAAGTTTATATGCAAAAATCGAAAGCGAAATCTCTCGGAGAGAGCAAGAAAAGCTAAAGCAGGAACTGGAAAGACAGGCTGCCATCAAGGAGAATATTCTCAAAGATTTTGATGTTTTCCTTGCTAACCAGCTTAAAAATTTGGAAGACTACACCGAACACCAGATAAATTCTCAATATATCTATGGGGATTTATTGAAGGAATTAGGTTTTAATTTCCATATGCGGGATAACAAGTGTTTCGTGTCAGTTCCTAAGTTCAAAAAAGGCACTCGCCGCACCCCTGCTCAATTGAAATTGTTTAAGTTCGAGCAGGAATTACGCCAATTTCGCCAAGAGAGAAGAAGAGAAGTTTTGGACGAATGTCGTAGAGTAAAATCTCTCATGGAAACAGGAAAATATGATTATTTCCTTGCCTATGAAGATATCCCTACTAGAATTTGGGTAGAAGCATTCAAAAAATTTCATACAAATTATGAAAATGAATTGATTCAATCTTTCTTTTCTAAATTCTGGCTATCTTTTACAGGCTATCAGGAATATGACTATTCGCCATTCGTTTTCTGGACTTTTTCTATGTAGCGTGACAGCAAATACTCCTATCAGAATATTTTTTCTGATAGGAGTTGCTCTTTTATGTAAATCATGGTATAATAGCTTTAGTTTCTATGTAAAAGTCTTCATTTATACTAGAAGACACGAGACAAATTTATTTAAGGAGGAGACAAAATGAGTGAAAATTTAAAGCCTTTTATCATGAAAGAAATTGCACGGAGACAGAAACTGGAGTTAGAAGCAAAAATCAAAAAAGAAGAGTTGCAACGAACCGCAGCAAAAGAACAGGTTCTTGAAGCTTTTAAAGAACAACTTGATGTTTGCCTTTCTAAAGCCAAAGACTTTACAGGTTTCCCTGTTGCTACTTCAGTTGAGGATGATTATCCTTATTTTGAAGAAGAGGCGGAGAAACTTGGATTTGAAGTCAATTCTATCTTAGCTGGAACTGCATATGACCTAGATTGTTATGACTATATGCTCACAGTTCCTACTGTAAAAGATGGCGAAACTCCAAGTGTTGCCCAAGAACGCTTACTTGCATTTCAAGAAAAGCTTTTACAAGTTCAAAAATTACGGCAAGAAAATTTAAAGATTGAATGCTTAAAAGTAAAGCAATCTATACTTGCTTGTGATTTTCAAGTTGAACCATCTGCCTATGTATGGAAAAAAATTTTTGTATTAGCAGGGCAGCCTGTTGAAAATCCGGCTGAGGAACAAATTGTAAGTGCTTTCTTTGCAGAATTGGGAATCAATTATTCTACCTGTTCGAAAGATAAGCTGAATCATGTTTATTGGCACTTCTTTGTTTAATTTTCACAATAACGCCATAAGGATATTATCCTTATGGCGTATCTTATACTAGTTCAAAGTCAACCTGTCTTAACAATTTGCTAGCCTTTTTTACTCGAATGGTTACTTTATCGCCGATTTTATAAGTTTTATTAGTCCTTTCTCCAATTAAGCGTTTCCTTTCTTCATCATAAATAAAATATTCATCTCCTAAGTCATCAAATCGAATTAATCCCTCTACTGTATTTTCTAGCTCTACAAAAATCCCGAATGAAGTAACAGAAGATACAATTCCTTCATATTCTTTTCCAATTCTTTTTTCCATATATTCTGCCTTTTTCAAGTCTTCTGCTTCTCGTTCCACTTTAGTAGCTATTTTCTCCCTTTCAGAAGATTGTTTTGCTCTTTCTTCCGCTTGTGTCTTCACTTTTTCTGTCCATTTTTCAGAGACATCATAATTTTCTTCTAAATATTTTGAGATAACTCTATGGATAAATAAGTCTGGATATCTTCTAATTGGTGATGTAAAGTGACAATAATATTTACTTGCAATTCCAAAATGTCCCTTATTTTCCGCTTCATATCTTGCTACTTTTAACGTTCTTAATACTAAATTGGAAACTACTTTTTCTTCTTCTTTTCCCTTTACCTCTTCTAAAATTTTAGCAAATTCTTTTGGATAGATATTATCTTTATTTGCTTTTATTTTCATCCCAAAATTGAATAAAAATTTATTCAATTCTTGAATTTTTTCCAAATCTGGATTTTCATGTACACGATAAATAAATGGTGCTTCTAACCAGAAAAATTTCTCTGCTACAGCTTCATTGGCTGTTAGCATGAATTGCTCTATGATTTCATGGGCAAAAGTAGTTTCATATTTAGAAATGTTTACTACTTTTCCATCAATATCTAAATCAATTTTACTTTCTGGAATATCTAAATTCAAATAACCTTGCTCCATTCTTTTGTTTTTTAAAATGATAGCTAGTTCTTCCATTAACTTAAATTGAGAAATATATGGTTTATATCTTTTCTTGGTCTGTGCATTTGTGTTATCGATAATAGCTTGTACATCTGTATAGCTCATTCTTTCCGTCACTTTTATAATTCCTTTTACAATTTCTGAAGATACTACATTTCCCTTGCCGTCTATTTCCATGATGCAAGACAAAGTAAATCTGTCTTCTCCTGCATTTAAGCTACAAATACCATTCGATAATTCTCTTGGAAGCATTGGAATAACTCTTCCTAACATATAGATACTTGTTCCACGGATGAATGCTTCTTGGTCTAGCAAACTATCTTCTCTTACATAAAAACTAACATCTGCAATATGTACTTCTAATTTATAATTTCCATTTTCTAATTTTTCAACGCGAACGGCATCATCCAAGTCTTTGGCATCTTCTCCATCAATCGTAAAAATCTCTCTATCACGAAAATCTACTCGATTAGGAATATCTTTTTTATCTACTTTGTTTTCAAATTTTTTTGCTTCTTGTACCACTGGTTCTGGAAAAGTAGATGGTAGGTTATGTTCTTTAATCAAAGATAGCATATCTACTCCTGCCTCATTTACGTTTCCGCAATACCTCTATAATTTTTCCTTCTGCTTTTTTTCCTTTTTGTGGATATTTCGTAATTTTTACTAAAACTTTGTGATTACTTCTTGCTTTTCCCATATCTTTCTTTGAAATAAAAATATCTGTTCCAAAATTTCTGTCATCTGGTACCACAAATCCAAAGTTCTTATTATTCTGAAAAATCCCTACCATGGTATCTTTCTCATGTTTCAGTATTTTTACAACTTTTCCTTCTGCACTTTTTACTTTGTTTTCCTCTTCCATAATTTCAATTAGAACTCTATCTCCATTTAAAGCATCTAAAGAATTCTCTTTTGCTATATAGATTTCATCTTCTTGATTTTCTATCCTTACAAATCCAAAACCTTTTTGATTTTTTCTGTATATACCATCATAATATGTCTTTTCAACTAAACGATATCGGTTCTTTCTATTTTTTTGTATTTTAAAATTCAATTCTAAATTTCCAAGTACTTCTAAAAAGTCCCTATACTCTTTTTTAGGTACTCGCATTATCATTGCTATTTCCTTTGCTTTCATTGGTAAATAGTCTTTGTCTTTCATCAATTCTAAAATTTTCGACTCTTGTTCTTCCATTCTTTTCTATCCTTTCTTTGAAAGGGATTAAAGGGAAGGTCCTTAACTGTCTCATTTTGAAAGGAGTGTCCCCTAATCCCTGTTTCGAAAAAAGAGCAAGTTTTTAAATAAAAACCGCCCTTTCTACTACTTTTCTATGCCATATATAATATTCCTAATGCTATTGTTAATATTGCAAATACTACTGCTAATATGATAGTCCATCTTTTTTGCTTTCCTTCTTTGGTTCTTCCTTTATTTTTTTCAAAGAAGTTGCTAGTTGATGAACCTGTTATGGTTGATGATAATCCTGCATCGTCTTTTGATTGGATTAATGTTAGTATAATTAATACCACC
>CANEEJ010000091.1 GCA_947426525.1 uncultured Clostridium sp.
CCAATTCAGAAAGACGCATACCACAATTCAAAAACAAAGTAATAATAGCATAATCTCTTTCACAATTTCTATTATCTTCATTAGAAGTAACATTCAACAATTTTCTACTATCTTCCAAAGAAAGATATTTTGGTAGTCTTCTATCCAATTTTGGTGTTTCTAAGTCTAAAGCAGGATTTTCATCAATTAATTTCGCTTTTTTGTTTAAATATTTAAAGAAGATACGAATGGTAGAAATCTTCCTAGCTCTTGTAGAAGCCTTACTATGAAATTCACGTGTTAAGTAAGAGGTAAAAGCAAGAATATCATCTAACTTAATTTTCTTTATCGTATCAATTGTGATATCATTTATTTTAATTGCCTTTAAATCACTTTCGTCTGTCATATGAAAATGCATTTTAATAAATCTTAGAAACATCATTAAATCGTAATTGTATTCTTTCACACTATTCATTGATTTATTTAAACTGGTAATCGAATAGTCTAAAAAAGAATTTAAAAATTCTGGATTATCTTCTTGTTTTATCATAACTATCTATCCCTTCTTAAACTTAAAAAATAATTTTAAAAGTCACAATTGCATGGCTATCTAAATTATCGTGAAGCATGTATTGATTATAGCATAAATTATATTCCACATTTTTGTCTGTTTTATTTAACAATATTATAATAACACTTTTGTCAGGATTTTTAAAGGCAGATACAGAAATATTTTCAGAAAACTTATTGGTATGAATTCTTTTGCTACCAGGTTGAATATATTTAGCCAAATGAGACACATAGTAAAAAGCAGGTGTCTTAATAAAACTTTTCTTTTGTTTGTCCATCATAATAAGACTATTACAATAATTTCTAACATGATTCGGACCACCGCTTAAAGTCTAAAACTAAATTCCAATCAATAAAAGCATTTACACCATGATTAAAATCTTCTATCATTTCATAAGCATACATTTCAGCATTGAATAATTCATCTTTTGGTCTAAAGTGAGAATAGCCAGTACAACCTTCTGTATGAAATAACAATAAATTAGGGAAGAGGTGATGCAACCTTTCTAAACTATCAAAATGTCCACCTGTATACCAGTGAAAAGCAATTCCGACTAGTATAGTTTAGACTGTTTCCATCAATTAAGGTTTGCATAGATCTCTCAAGAATATTATCTTTGTTATGATCCCATACAAAAAACTGTGTATCTAAATAATTTTTTTTGAAAGTAGGATATAAATAATTTCTCAATAAGTCTGCTTCTTCTAAAGCAGAATACAAACAAGACTCCCAAATTTGTTTTGCATTAGGCTCATTTTGAATACTCATATACGATATTGGAATTCCCTGTGCTTGATAACTAGTAACATATTTGACAAGGTATTCTGCCCACAATTTTCTATATTGAGGTTGTAATTTACCACCATGATATAAATTACGATTATCTTTCATAAAAGCAGGAGGTGACCAAGGAGAAGCAAAAAATTTAAGCGCTTTATTTTTCTTTTGAGCAGACTTTATAATCGGTACAACATATTTCAAGTCTTGCCTAATAGAAAAGTCTGATAAAGCATTCTCATACGAATAGGAGTAACTTTTTAAAGAAAAGTCACAACTACCAATCGAAATTCTAGCAAATTGATAATTTAGATTATCTTTCGAAAAATATAAGTCTAAAATCGTATCAGCAAGCTGAGAATCTATGGTATTTAATAAGTAGCAAGAGCTTTCTGTCAAAGCTCCACCAAATCCAAGAATTTCTTGAAAAGTAAAGGAAGGATTAATTCGTATTACTTGATTTTCTATTCTAGAAGCATTAGAAGTAAACTTCACACTAGAAGAATGAAGTTTTAGATTTCTTTTTAAATTAGTTTCTATTTTTTCTATTTCCATATTTGTATTTTATGCTATTTATGATATACTATGAATATATTTTCAATAAATAGAAAAGGAAAGTGATTTTAATTGGCTCATAAAAAAGAAGAGGAAGACTATATACCAAAAGCCTTTCGAAAAAATAAAAAAATAGAAGAAAATAATAAAGAAGTACCCAAAAAAGGGAATAGAAAAGCAAAACGAACGAAAAAACAACGAAAAAAGAGCAAACTTAAAAAAATAGTATTACTTATTGTTCTAGTAATCCTTCTTGTTGCAGGAATTATGTTAGGAATTTCAGCACATCAATGGAAAACATTAGCTAAAGAAATGTTATTAAATGAAAACTCTATTGTTTTAGACAAAGATGGAAAAGAAATAGCAAAATTAGGATGTGAAAGAAAAAATAAACCAATTTCTTCAGCTGTTATGCCAAATAATTTAAAAAATGCGTATGTTGCCATTGAAGATGAACGTTTTTATTCCCATGGAGGAATTGACATCAAAAGAACAGGAGGAGCGATTGTTTCCTATGTGATACATTTTGGTAAATCTTCTTATGGTGGAAGTACCATCACACAACAATTAGTTAAAAATTTAACAGGAGATTCAACAGACAGTATTACAAGGAAAGTAAAAGAATGGTGGAAAGCTTGGCAATTGGAAACATGCTTATCCAAAGAAGAAATATTAGAAGGCTATTTAAATCTTATCTATGTAGGACCTAATATGTATGGAGTGGAAACGGCAGCACAATATTATTTTAGCAAACCTGCAAAAGATTTAAAGTTAGAAGAATGTGCATTTCTAGCAGGAATTAACCATTCACCGAACTCTTACAATCCTTTCGAAGAAAAAGACAACACTGAAAAAATCAAAAAGAGAACCAAAACGGTTCTTTCCAAAATGTTAGAATTGAAATACATAAAAGAAGAAGAGTGTAACACTGCTATTAATAATGTTGACAAAGGGCTATCCTTCCAAAAAGGAAGTATCCAATCAGAAGAAGCTGTGTATTCTTACCATACAGATGCCTTAATTTTAGAGATAGCAGAGGATATAGCTAAAAAATATAATATTTCTAAGACCTTTGCTAACAATTATATCAATTCAGCAGGACTAACTATATATAGCACACAAGATACTAAAGTACAGAAACAAACAGAAACAGAATTTGAAAAATCAAAATATAGCTTACCATCTAAAAATGGAGGAGATAGCTCCCAAGCTGCAATGGTCATTATAGATCATAAAACAGGACAGGTAGTAGGTTGTACAGGAGGATTAGGCAAGAAAACAAAAGCAAGAGCATTAAATAGGGCAACACAAAGTGTTAGACAGACAGGTTCTTCCATTAAGCCTTTATCAGTATTAATCCCTGCCATTGACAAAAAAATCATTACAGCATCTTCTATTTATGATGATACAGAAAGAGATTTTGCAGATGGTTATCACCCAACAGACTACAACCCTTCTTTAGGAAAAGTAACGGTTAGAAGAGCAGTTGAATCTTCACAAAATATTCCGTTTGTAGAAATCATGGAAGAACTAAAACCAAAACAATCTATTAAATATTTAAAAAATATGGGAATTACTAGCCTAACCAAAGAAGATGAAAGCTTAGTTTTATCATTAGGAGGATTGCAAAAAGGAATCAGTCCATTAGAAATGGCAGCTGGCTATGCAACCATAGCGAATGATGGAATTTATATAGAACCAACTTTTTATTCAAGTATAGACAATCATTCTGGAAAAAATATTTTAAAAACAAAGCAAAAACGAAAAAAAGTAGTAGCAAAAGAAGTAGCTTATATTGTAAAAGAAATTCTAACACAACCAGTTATAGGCTCTAATGGAACTGCAACCTACTGTAAAATATCTGGTGTAGACGTTGCAGCAAAAACTGGAACTACAGATGAAAACTATGATAGATGGCTTTGTGGTTTTACGCCATATTATACAGCTGTTACTTGGTATGGATATGACCAAAACGAGTCAATTGAATATAATAAAAGAAATCCAGCTGGATTATTATGGGCTAATGTCATGTCAAGAATACATGCAGGGCTAAGTAGTAGCAGGTTTGTAAAACCAAATTCTGTTTCTAGTTGTACCATTTGTGCAGAAACAGGGAAAAAAGCCACAACAGGTTGTCCAAATACTTATACAGAGTATTTCCTATGGC
>CANEEJ010000092.1 GCA_947426525.1 uncultured Clostridium sp.
AATGTTCTTCCTAATTTAGCAGCTACTCTTGAGGATAATAGCATAATAGAAATAGCTGATATCATAGTGATAGAAGCTACTCCTAGCATTTGAAGTCCTGCCATTAAAATGTAATCATTTTGTAATTTATCGGTATCAACACCTAACTTTTTGTATAACTCTTTTACTGCGCCTACAGCTGCTTGCTCTTTAATAGAATCTTGCATTTCCTCAATTTTACTTGTAAATTCTATTAGCATTTGCTCTCTTTGTTGTTGTGGCATATTTTTTATTAATTCCATTTGAAGAGTTGCCATTTCCATTAATGGTGTTGCCATAATCCCTGAAAATTCTTCTTTTTCTTCTTTTGGCATTTCTTTTAAAATATAAATTGTGTCAGGTTCTATTTTTTTATCTTTTCCTAGATATTTATGAATTATTTTTTCTTCTCGCTTTGTCTGTACTTCTTTTATTAATGTGTAGTTTTTTAATATTTCGTCTTCTTTGTCTGTAAAAATAAGAAGATTATCCATATCCTCTTTTGCCATAATGTCTGGCACAGCTGTTTCAATTCCTCCTGCTTGAATTCCTACATTTACAATTTTAGAAGTATAATCTGGCAAAGCCAAGTCTGTTGATGCTTGAATACAAAGTAGAATAACGATTACTATTACAGACCAAAACGATTTTTTTAAATTTCTTAATACTTTTAGCATAAATTCTCTCCTCTTCCTAATTGTCTCAAAAATAAATAACACTGTATCTCATTATATGTGACACAGTGTCATTTGTCAATGTTCATATTGTGAATTTCTTGTGAATTCTACTTATTACATTTTTCTGAATACGCCGCCTACTTTTCCTAAAATTTCACAAGTTGGTACTATGATTGGATCCATAGTTGAGTTTTCTGGTTGTAGTCTGATATGGTCTTTTTCTTTGTAGAATGTTTTTACCGTTGCTTCTTCTCCTATTAAAGCTACTACAATTTCTCCATTATTGGCTGTATTTTGTTTTTTTACTAATATATAGTCTCCGTCTAAAATTCCTGCTTCTATCATACTTTCTCCTCTGACAGTAAGCATAAAGCTTTCACAGTTTCCAACAAAGTCTACTGGTATTGGGAATGTGTCTGTTACATTTTCTACTGCTAAGATTGGTTCACCTGCTGTAATTCTTCCTACAATTGGTACTTCTACTAGCTCTTTTTGTGTATAGAAATCTTTACTTGATGTTTTCTTCACTTCTCCAGAACCACCTTTTAATAATCTTAATGTTCTTCCTTTTTTATCTTGTTTTTTGATATATCCTTTTTCGTCTAATTTTGCTAAATAACCATGTACAGTTGCTGTTGAACTTAATCCTACTGCTTTTCCAATTTCTCTTACAGATGGTGGATATCCTTGTGTCATGATTTGTTTTTCAATGAATTTTAGTATTGATTTTTCTCTTCTATTTAATTCTGGCTTTTTTCTTGGCATTTTATTCACTCCATTCTCTCATTTTTTCACATCATATCATACAAACAAAAAAATGTCAAACATATTTTTGACATTTTCTCGTAAATGTTGTATAATAAATCTATCTTCTTTTTTATAGAGAAATGTAACTATATCAAAATCACATTGCAATTGCAGGAGGTTTATTAAAATGAAAGATTTCTTACGAGATGCTCATTTAGTAAAAGGAGATGTTGAGACACAAATGTGGGGTATTGCTAGAGAGGAATTAAAGAAATGTCCGAAACCAATTTTATTGGTTTCAGATCTTTCCTATTCTAATCGTAATCCATGCCTTTCCATTTCTAAAATTGATCAAATACCTCGATATGGGAAGGACTGTGACTTTTTAGTTTCAGAATTTTCCTTTTCCAATCCTAAAATCACTCAAATGTCTCGATTTGGAAAAAGGCCATTGGTTTCACAATTTTCCTTTTCCAATTCATGGCTTTCCATTTCTAAAGTTGATCAAATACCTCGATATGGAAAGAAGTGTAAATTTGACATTCTAGAAGAGATTTATTGGACTGATATTTGCACTTCTGAGCAGCCACTTTCTCAAATGGTAAATGAGCTTTTAGCAAAACACTATCATGGGAATAAAATTTTTATAACTGAAATTGCTCATGAATTGTGTTATGAGGAAGATTTTTCATGATTTTGGAAGCTGATGTGATAAACACATCAGCTTCCATCTTTTATTTTATATAAATACTTGGATCAATTGGTATAGAATCTTTTAAAATTTCAAAATGAAGATGTGGTTCATCTGCGATTTCAAATACTGCTGTATTTCCTATTGTTCCTATTGATTGTCCTTTTTCCACTTTCTCACCTTCTACCACAAATTCTGATGTTAAAAGGTTTGAATATACTGTTTGAAAATTATTTTCATGTTCAATTACTACTGTTAAACCATATCTCGGATCATTTTTTATAGATTTTACGGTTCCTGCTTCTGCAGATTTCACAACTGTTGTTTTTTCTGCTTTTATATCCATTCCCATATGGGTCGTCCATTCTTTTAAAGTTTCTGAATAAATTAAATTATCTTTTGCATATTCTCTTACAATGTCACCTTCTACAGGTCTTTCAAAACTTAACTCTTTCTTATTTTCTGTGTCCTGTGTTGTCTTTGCGTTTGTTGCTATATTAGCAGTGTTTTTAGATTGGTTTGTTGTTGTATTAGTAGTTGTATTATTTTTTATCTCATTAGCTGCATTTATTGTATTGGCTGTATTTGTTGTATTAGAACTATTATTGGTATTTAACTCATTGGTTGCTTCTTCTACTGATTTTCCTATTTCCGTACTAGCACTTTCTGTATTTTGTGTATTATTACTAGCTATATTAGCCATTTTTTCAAGGCTCATTGTACTATTTTTTACATCATCTTTTAAACTTTTGCTATACATAAGTAAACAAAATACAATAACAGCTAAAATAGCTACACCAATTCCTGCATAGGCAATAATTTTATCCATTGTTCCGTTATTTTGGAAAGTTTTTCTTCTATTTTCTCTTCTCATAAAATCCTCCTTTAAATCGTTTTATTATTACAAGTATTTCCTAATTTTAGAGGATTATACATTTTTTATAGAGAATTTATTTCTTTTATTTCTATCTCTTTATAAAAATGGTGAATAATATCTTCATAATTGCTACCTTGTTTCGCCATTGTATCTGCTCCTGTTTGGCTCATACCAACTCCATGTCCATATCCTTTTACTGTAAATTTTATTTTATCTGCTTGCTTGCTTATTTCAAAGTTCGTTGATTTTAAGCTAAATATACTTCGTGCTTCTACGCCAGAAATATCATGGTTACCAAATTTAATCGTTTTTACTCGGTTACTATCTGTATATTCTAATATCCTAATATCTTCCTCTTTAGCAAAATCAATTTGAATATCTTCATACTTTTCTTTTAGTTTAGCAATTAATTCATCATTTGTAAGTTCTATTTCAGAAGCATATTGGCTATATCCTTCTTCTCCCGCTGTTTCAACTACTTGCAAATAAGGTAGGTCATTTCCTCCCCAAACATTTACAGGAAGTTCTGTAATTCCTCCACTATTGCTATGGAAAAAGGCATTAATTGGTTCATTGTTATAGGTAACAATCTTCCCTTTTGTATCGTTTACACATTGCTCTATTTTTTGCCAATTACTCTCTCGTTTATTCTCTTCCCATCTAGCCAATCTGTCTTCCTTTGAAATCCATGCTTGACAACAAGTAGAGTCATCACAAATATCAGCATTTTCATGTTTTTTGTTTCCCACTTTATATAAAGTATAGGTTCTAGCTACTACCGCTTGTGCTTTTAAAGCCTCTATTTCAAAATCCGCTGGCATTTCTGCCGATACTACATGACATAGGTATTTGTCTAATTCAATCTCTTCTACTTCTTCTGTTTTTTTATGTAATAATTTAATGGTTCCATACTTCTTATAGTCATATTTTTTCTCTTCTATTTGACCTACTTGATTTTCTATATTACTTTCGACTTTTTCTGAATTTTTTG
>CANEEJ010000093.1 GCA_947426525.1 uncultured Clostridium sp.
CACCAAAGGATAATATCGTCGCACCAGACGAAAAAACGATTAAATCGACTGTAAAAGGTCGATTTTTTTCGTGCCTAAGTATTGAAATTTTCGGAAAGGTGTGATATTATGTTAAACATAATCAAGAAACAAATCAATATTAGTAAAGAACTAAATTCTAAAATTGAGTGGGCGTGCCAATTAAAATTAAAAGGAAAGGAAAAACCTAAAATTTATCAAGGCTCATTAAGAGTTATTGAACATAGCAATTTAGCATATGTAGAGCCCCACAGATTAGTGATTAAAAATAATCTTTATTTATTCTTTAATGAACACGATTATTTTTATGTGAATGATTTGAGAAACAAGTATCCGTTATCTCAATTAAAAGATTACATAGCAAGGCATTGATAATTTTAGAGTTTTTAAAAAATTATACTATATTGGTTTATTTGTGGTATTAAAAATAAGTTAATATAAATAAATTATAAAATTCTAAAAGTGTCAATAGTAAATTGCTAATTGCTATGTGACACTTTTTATAGTGCCTTTCTATCATCAATTTTGGAAGGAGGATTTTTAATAATGAATGATGAAAAGAAAGTAGCAGGAATTTATATTAGAGTTAGTACAGATGATCAAGCTAGAGAGCGGATTTAGTTTAGGAGAACAAAAGGAAAAACTATTACAGCTTTGTAAATTTAAAGAATACGAAGTATTTAAGGTGTATGAAGATGCAGGAATAAGTGCAAAAGATATGGAACACAGACCAGCATTTCAAGAGATGTTAGCAGATATGAAGAAAGGCAAAATCAACTATATTGTCGCATATAAGCTAGACAGAGTTACACGTTCAGTTCGTGATTTAGAAGAACTAATTGCAGTATTAGAAAAGCACAATACTTACTTGGTGTACGATAGGGATGATGTAAATACGAGCAGTGCTAATGGACGTTTCTTTGTAAGAATGCTAACAGTTCTATCTCAACTAGAAATTGAAATAGTAAGTGAAAGGACAAAGTTTGGATTAAATGGTGCTATAAAATCTGGACATTTGCCACGGAACTATTCCATTAGGTTATAAGAAAGACAGTAACAAGAGAACTGTAATTGATGAAACTACACAAGATATTATAATAAGAGTATTCAATATGTATTTAGAGGGAAAAAGCTTTCAACAAATAGCAAATATTTTTAAAGAAGAGCAGATACTATTCCCTAAAAAATGGAGAGATTCCCATATTCAAAAGATAATAGAAAATCGTATTTATATGGGAGATTATGAACAATACAAGAAAATAGGAAAAGCACAAGGTAAAGAGCCAATAATTTATATGAATGTTGTAGAGCCAATTATTAGTCGTGCTATGTGGGAAGAAGCACAAATACAAAAAGAGAAAAATCAAAGAGCCTATACAAGAGATAGAGTTTATTTATTCTTTCAAAAGCTGAGATGTCCTAATTGTAATAGAATAATGAAATGCAAAGGCTCAGGTGGTAAAAAGAAAAAATATATGTATTACAACTGTGAACATTGCAAGTTATATTATAGAGAAGATTTAATAGAAGATTGTTTGGAGAATTTTATATTAGATTTAGTAGAATATGATATGGCAGTAAAAAAATTTTTTCTTCCTGTTTTAGCAGATAAAAAAGAAACAAGCACAGAGAAAATAGACAAAGAAATTGAACAGCTAGAAAAGCAAAAAGAAAGAATAAAAAAGGCATATTTAAGTGGTATAGTAGAAATGGAAGATTTCTCTGAAGATTATAAAGTTATTGAAGAAAAATTAAGCATATTAGAAAAGAAAAAGTTAGATACTTTAAATTTAAACAGTATAACCTTTTCCCCACAACAACTAATGGCTGACAGAGATATTGAAAGAGAAAAGCAAATTAGAGATAATACTTTGAATGAAACTATAAAAGAAGAATGGAATAAAAAATCAAAAGAAGAAAAACAAGAATTTATTTCAAAGTTTATAGAATCAGTTGTACTAATAAAAGATGAAAATGGGTACTTGCAAATTGATAAAATAAATTTTAGAAGTAGTTATATTCAGCAAATGGTAAAGTTCTTTAATAATGGAATATTTGATGTATATGCCCCAGTAGAAGTAAATGGAGAAGAAACTTTTATTAGAACAGGTGTAAATATAAATCAAGAACAATTAGATGAATATATAGCAAGATTGAATCAAGAATTTGAAATAGAGTTTTATGAAGTTGCACAAATGGATTTGAATAGAAGTTATGGAGATAAAGAAGTAGAATTTGAGATTGATACAGCAAAAGAAAAGTTAATAAGAATGGTAGCAGTAAAAGAAGAGAAGTCGTTTCCAACATCACAAGAAGAAAATGTACGAATAGGTGCTATTGCTTATACAACTGCGTAGGTATTTCTTAAAACAAATTAACGTGGCACGTTTTGTTTTTGCTTTTGCCAAAATGAAAGTGGCGATAGTTAATTTGAATAAATTTTATTCCAGTGGAAGAAAATTTATTGCCTCGCAGAGCCCCCGAATTTTGACATACTTGTCAAAATCCATAGGAGGTTAGGATATTTGGAAAGACAAAATCCTCTTGTCAAGGAAGTATGAAAAATGAATGAGATGTTAGCCTATTCTATACATCTTGGAAACGATAAAAATAAAACTAAAAAAGCAAAAGAAATCGCAAAAAATAATCAATCAAATACAACTTCTTTTAGTAATAATTCCATTCAAAATTTGGCACAATTTTATCAAAAGCAAATAACCATAATTTAAGAAAATATGATAATAAAACAGAACTATTCTCTGTAATTTATGGAACAGACAATTTAGTAAATGATGTGCAAAATTTATATTTACAAGAATTTGAAAATGCAAGAATTGAATACAACAATAAGCAATCAAGAGAAGATAGAAAAATACAAAATTACTTTGAGCATATATCAAAAAATTCTAATAGAGATTTATGTTGTGAACTAATAATTGAACTTGGAGATATGAACTTTTGGCAAGATAAAACACAAGAATATTGTTACAAAATGGTACAAGTTTATAAAGAACAACTACAAGACTTTGTAACAACCGTCCCACAATTTAAAATAGCTAATGCAGTAATTCACTTTGATGAAACAAGTCCACATCTTCATATAATAGGTATTCCAATAAAAGAACGGATACAAAAATGGAATGAAAAAACAAGTAGCAAAATCACAAATATTTACAAAAGAATCTCTAACACGAATACAAGATAAAATGAGAAATTGCTGTATAAAATCATTTAACAAAGTATATGAACAAGATTATCAGCTAAAAGCAAAAGAAAAAGGCAGAAATCAAGACATCCCAGTTAGTCAAATGCAAAACTATAATAAAGTAAAAAGGCAATATGAAAAGAATAAAAAACTATTAGAACAAGCAAACAAAAAGACTGATTTAGTAAATGAAAATGGCAATAACATTAAAGAAATAGTATCTAATTTAAAGCCTAATATAGTAAATAAAAAGAATTATACCATTTCACAAGAACAAGTAACAACTATAAAAAATTATATTTCAAATGTAGAAGATACAACAAAATCTATAAAGAAGGTAAACGATTTAGATATTATTATTAAAGAATATGAAAAAGATTTAAAAGAACACAATAATGAAGTTAGAGAATTAAACTCTACCATTAGACAGAAAGATGAAGAAATAAGAGATTTAACACAGAATTTAGATATAGCAAAAAATACTATTTCAAAGCAACAAAAAGAAATAAATATATTAAAACCATTCAAATGTTTATGGAACAAACTAATGAAATTTATAAAGAATAAAGTTAGATATTCTAAAAATGAAACCTATAAAAAAGTATATGAAGAACTTAAAATAGACAATATTTTAAGACAAGAAGATATTGATTTTATAGACAATAAAAACACTAAAAAAAGAAATTATGAATTATAAAACGGAGGTAAAAAATTATGATATTAAA
>CANEEJ010000094.1 GCA_947426525.1 uncultured Clostridium sp.
TAGCTATACTTATTCCTGCTAAAATTAGTAAAACTATTATTGTGATTACTAAGGCAATTAGTGTAATTCCTGCTGATTTCTCCATTGCTTTTTTCATCTTTTGAACTCCTCTCTTTTGTTTCATTATTTACAATTTTTCTTAAGTTATTCCTTATTTTTTATTCATTATATTATACAAGCAATTATTTTGCAAGCGTTTTCCGGTGCATATTTGTTTGATTTTTAATTGTAAAATATTTGTAATAAAATAGTAATAAAGGTGGTGATTTAATTTGCGAAAACTAAAAATCCCTCAAAATCACAGTGGAATTAGTAAAACCTTGCGATTACCTGAAAATCTCGTAAATGATATTCAAATTTTATCAGATTTAAAAAATATATCTTTTAATAAAACTGTTACTGAACTTTTAGAATTTTCTCTTGAAAATTTAGATGTAGAAGATGAAAAGCTAATCAAAGAAAAACGTGAAAAGCTTTATTCATAAATAAAAAAAGGTCTTATAGATTTCTCTACAAGACTTTTTCTTAAAAAATTCTTAAAATATCATGATATGTTACATACAATGACAAAGCAATTAATATTGCAAATCCTAATAATTGTATATTCACCTCTGTCTCTTGTTTCATTGGCTTTCTTCTAATAGCTTCTATCAATAAAATTAAAATCTTTCCACCATCTAATGCTGGAATTGGCAATAAATTTGTTACACCTAATGACAACGAAATTAATGCCATCATTTCAAAAAATTCTCTTATTCCATCCGTTTTGGCTACCACTTCAGAAATCCCTACTGGTCCCATCATTTGGTCTACTCCTACATGACCTGTAAATAATTGCTTTAAATTATCTACAATGGATAATAAAAATTCCTGTGTCTGCATTGCACCATGAATGCATCGATTACTAAAGGTATCTTCTGCTTGCTTTAAATTTACTCCTAATAGGTAATTCGTTTCATAATCTGGTGTTAATTCAATAACAACTTGTTCTTCTCCTCTTTTTACCGTTAGTTTAATTGTTTCTATATCTTTTCTAGCTATTTCTTGCAGTGCTATATTAGAATCCCCTTTTAGCTCAACTTCATTTACCTTTATTAATTTATCATTTGCTTGCACTCCCTGACGTTCTGCTGGACTATCCTTTTCTATAGCTACAATTTTGCACTTTTCATCTAAATAAATTCCTGTTATCCTTGCTTTTACTTCACTTGGTGTTATATTATATTCTAAAATTTCTCCATTTCTTTCTATTTTTGTTTCTATTGCATTTCCTGCTGAATTTCCTAATACTTCATTTAAGTCTTTTTTGCTTTTAATGTTTTTACCATTTCCTTCTATTATTTTATCGCCAGCTTGTAATCCAACACTTTGCGCAACGTACCCATCTAATATACTATCAATCTCGTTGGAAACGTAAGTTCCCGCTGTTGCCGTTATTGTAAAATAAATTAAAATAGCAAAAATAATATTAACAGTAGCTCCTGCTAATACAATTGCGATTCGTTTTGGTATACTTGCCTTTGAAAAAGATTTTGCATCTTCTGAGGCTTCCTCTTCTCCTTCTAAACTATTGTATCCTCCTAAAGGGATTGCTCTTAAAGTATATTTTGTTTCTTTCCCTTGTTTTTGCCATATTGCGGGACCAAATCCAATTGCAAATTCATTTACTTTTACTTTACAAAGCTTAGCTACCAAAAAATGTCCTAATTCATGAATTGTAATTAAGACTCCTAATAATATAATTATTTTTATAATTGAAATCAAAAAAGTTATCACTTTTTCCTCCTTTTAGCTCTTTTGAGACAGTTGGGGACAGTACTTTTGTGTCTCATTTTTATTCTTAATTGATAATTAATTAAATAGTTTTTATTAAAAAATGAGACACAAAAGTACTGTCCCCAACTGTCTCAAAAGTTTCCCTGTCTCGTTATAGCAATGTAAATAAGGCATAAGCAAATGGTGCTAAGAATATTAAACTATCAATTCTATCTAACATGCCTCCATGACCTGGTATTAAGTTGCTGTAATCTTTGATATCAACAAATCTTTTAATACTAGATGCTGCAAAATCTCCTATTTGTCCTACTAAACTTAGTATTGTACCAATTCCTGCTATGAATAGATAAGAATAATCCATTCCCCAATAGGTATTGGCAACATAGGTATAAGCTAACATTAGTAGTATGGCTCCTATGGTTCCTCCTATACATCCTTCAATTGACTTTTTAGGACTTACTTGACTAAATTTGTGCTTTCCGAAATGTTTTCCTATCACATAAGCTGATATGTCTGTTCCCCATGCTGCTAATATTGCATACCAAATTAATATTTTTCCATTTGGCATGCCATTAATAAAGGCTACAAACATGATAAAGAATACAACGTAGAATATCCCTAGAAATGTATAAGCTATATCTTTAAAGCTTGTTCTCATATCTGTTGCAATTACTTGTGCAAATAGAATAATTAATATAGTTGGCACAGATAGCGTTACTACCATATTTAGATATTCTTGTGGTACAACATGGATAAATGCTATACTTAAACAGCTGATATATCCTACCCAATAAACTGGTTTTGAAACCTTTTTAACAGCATTAAAATATTCATTCATACTTAATAGTGCTATAATTGCTAATGCTATATCTACTACTATTTTATTCCCTAGCAAGAGAATTATTAATACTAGTGGAAATCCTAGTAAACTTGATGTTACTCTTTGTATATCCATATTTCTTCCTTTCTATTGTGCTCCAAATTTTCTTGTTCGTTTTTGATATTCTATAATCGCTTCATCTAAATCTTCTTCTTCAAAGTCTGGCCAGTTTTTATTCATTACTAATATTTCTGAATAAGTAGATTGCCAAGTTAAGAAACCACTTAATCTCTTTTCTCCACTTGTTCTAATAATTAAGTCAGGTTCTGGCATCCCTTTGGTATATAGATTGCTAGATACTAATTCTTCGTTTATATCTTCTATTTTTATTTCATTTTTTTGTACTTGGCTTGCTATATTTTTAATGGCTTTTATAATTTCGTCTCGTCCACCATAGTTTAACGCTATATTAAAGGTAACTCCTGTATTTTCTTTTGTTCTTTCCATGCATTTTTTTATACTTTTTTGCATTCCTTCTGTTAATGCTGATATATCTCCTAATATTTTAACTCTAATGTTTTCTGTATCAGCTCTCTTAGCATACTCATCTAAATAGTTTTGTAATAACATCATCAATGCTTTTACTTCTTCCTCTGCTCTTTTCCAATTTTCTGTTGAAAATGCATAAACAGTGATATATTCCAAACCTATTTTATTAGCATATCTTACGATTTTTTCTAGGGTTTTTGCTCCTGCTTTATGCCCAAAACTTACTGGTTTTCCTTGTGCCTTTGCCCATCTTCTATTTCCATCCATGATAATTCCAATATGTTTTGGCATTTTTTCTTTGTTAAATTCCATTTCTTCTTTGATGTTTTTTGGGACGGGGTTAAAAAACGTGGGCGCCTTTGTTAAAATTTTTTTTTTTGTTTTTTTTTTGTTTGTT
>CANEEJ010000095.1 GCA_947426525.1 uncultured Clostridium sp.
CATCCTGCTTTTATTCCACATCCTGCTTTTATTCCATCTCCTGCTTTTATTCCCCATCCTGCTTTTATTGTTTTTTGAGATACAATTTTTCCTTTTGCTTGTATACTTCCTTGCACTTCTAACCAATCATCTAATTTTACTTCCAAGTCTTCGTCTACTTTTAAATCTCCTTCTATGTAATAATTTCCATTTTCTAGTCTTTTCATGTTTTTATAATTTTTATCTATTATCATTTTCTTTTTCTCCTTTTTAACTTATTCTAATTTAACGTAGTTGCTGTCATAACCCCATAAATAAGCATACTTGTCCACATTCCCCACACAATTGTGTATAACAGCATATTTACTAATATTGTTTTTAGTTTCTTTTTAGTCTTTTTCATTTGTTTCACCTCTTTCTAATTAAAAATATCCATTCCTTTTGTTTGCAATGCTTCTTTAAATTTGTCTATTTCAATGCAATATCCACCAAAATTTGTTCCATACCTCTTGCAAAAGTCTGTTGCTTTGTTTAAATTCACTTGATAATTCTCAGCTATTTCTTTTGCATAAATCAGCTTTGGCAAGTTGCTTTCTTTTTTTATAGATTCTAAATTGTTGTTAATACTTTTTAGAAGCTCTACTACTTCTTCTGGCATTTTCTCATCTCCTTTCTTTTTCGTTGTGTTAGTCGGCATTTTTTGTTATCTTTTTGTGAACATTTTGAATAAAAAAATATTCTTCAAACTGTTTTCCTGTTAGTTCACATATTCCAATTGATACTTTTTCGTTTGGATTTCTAATTCCAGTAATAATTGAACTTATATAAGCTTTTGAATATCCTAATTCTTTAGCTGTTGATGTAATTGTCTTACCATTGCTTGTTAAATCTTCCTTTAATTTATGTGGATTTTTAACTACTATCAACTTTATCACCCCCTATTTTTGTTATCGTGTTGTGAACATTATATATTCTTGTTTTTGTTTTGTCAACACTTTTTAATAAATTTTTCAAAAAAGTTTTGCATTTTGTGAACAAGTATGTTATAATGTGAACAAGTGAGGTGATAAAATGCTTTCTCAGGAACAATTAGGTTTGTATTTAGCTAAAATCCGAAAAGAAAAAAGAATTAGTTTAAGAGAAGTTAATAAATTAAAAGATATATCTTATAGCCATCTTTCTATGATTGAGCATGGAAAAAGAAATGTAACCCCAGCTTTGTTAAGAAATTTAGCAGATTTATATAATGTAGATTATCTTGATTTGTATGAAAAAGCAGGTTATATAGATTTAATTAATAATGAAAAAAGAGTAAATATTGATAAATTTGGTAATTCAGTGGTGTCTATTCCTCTTGTTGGAGAAGTTCGTGCAGGATACGATTACTTAGCACAAGAAAATTGGGAGGGAACTGTTGAAATAAAAGAAGAACTTGCAAAAACAGGAGATTTCTTTGCTTTAACAATAAAGGGAAACAGTATGTTTGAAACTTTATGGGAAGGTGATATCGTGGCTGTTAAAAAGCAAGATTTTGCCGATGATGGAAATATTGCTGTTGTTCTTATAAATGGCGATGAGGCAACTGTAAAAAAAATTAAAATACTAGAAAATGGAATTAAACTTATTCCACTTAACAGAAGAATTAATCCAGATACTCAGGAACCATTTTACGAAGATAAAACATATACAAAAGAAGATATACAAACTATGCCAGTTAAAATTATTGGCATAGTAAAACAAATAATAGAAAGAAATTTTTAAATTAAAAAAGGAAAATGTACTCAGTTTGCCGACTAACACATTTTCCTCGCTTACAAAACACTAGTGAAAGTGATTGTATTTTTATTATATATGAAAATATCTCTACTTTCAAGTGTTTGTTTGAAAATGGAGGTATTTTTTATGAATAATCTAAAAGAAATTATAGTAGAAAACATATCTACTAAAGAAAAAAATAAATTTAATACTATTAATGATTTAAAAACTTATTTTAAGGATAATTCTAATGTATTAAATTTTATCGATTTTAATCAAGAACGTTTTAAGAGTATATTAGAAAATTCTTACAATTGTTTTGTTATAGAAAATTGGCAAATAGCTTTAATTGCTAAAAAGAAAACAACAAGAAAGAAGAAAGGAAATGGTCAGGGTAGTATTTATTTTGATAATACTAGACAATGCTGGGTAGGGCAATATGTATATAATAGTAAAAAGAAATTTGTCTACCAAAGAAAAGTTGAGAATAAGACTCAATTTGTAACTAGATTTAACGAATTGCTGGTAAGTATAGGAAATGGTTCTTATATAGAAAAAAAGAATGACACTATTAAAAGTATATTAAAAAAACACATTAAACAAAAATACAAAGATGGTATTACTAAAGGTCGTGCTTATAAGAGAGACCAACAAACATTAGGAGCAATTGAAAAAAGCTGTGAGAATTTTATAAACAAACCCATTCAAAAGGTCACATTAGACGACCTAGAAAGTTCTAAAGATTACATGAAAGAATATTATGCCCAATCTGTAATTGATAAAATGTGGAGACTATTATTCAAGGCTTTTTCTATTGCTTCTTCTCCTTCGGTTAAATTGATATCTTGCAATATTATGAATGATGAAAATTTAAAAAAGCCAAAATCAAATAAGAAAACTAGAAAAATATTCCCTCTGACTGAAAAAGAAAGAGAAAAACTTTTAGATATTTTAGACAACCAGGAAAGAAATCATAAATATCGAAATATCGTTAAACTAGAATGGCTAACTGCTGCTAGAATTGGAGAAGTTTTAGCACGTTCGAGAAATGACATAAATAGAGATAAAACTGCATTATATATTCACAATACTCTTACAGAAGATGAGGACGAAAACATAATTTTAGGAGAACATACAAAGACATATAATGAAAAAACTGGAATAGATGATGGAGAAAGATTTTTTCCAATTTCTACAGATGTGAAAGAAATTTTGAATGAGCAGCTAGGCAATAAGCTAACAAACATCTATAACTTGCTTTTCTGGGATTATGAAGATAATACTTTTGTAACTCCAAACGAAGTAAATAGTTGGATAAGGAGGATTAATGAAAAATACAAAATATCAAATAAATCTTTGCATAATCATAGGCTTAGACATGATAGAATAACTCAATGGAAGGAAGCACGGCATGGATTTATCTGCTATTCAGTATTTAGCAGGTCACGTAGAGGAAAGTAATATAACAACCGATGTTTATATTGATGTTTCAAAAGAATATGCTTTTAAAGAATATCAAAAAGTAATCTAAAATTCTCTATTGCATGACTATTGCATGATATAATAAATCTAACCACCTTGAAAGTATTGATATATCTACGTTATTGTCAAAAAGACTGTGTCCAGCTGCACCAAAGGATAATATCGTCGCACCAGACGAAAAAACGATTAAATCGACTGTAAA
>CANEEJ010000096.1 GCA_947426525.1 uncultured Clostridium sp.
GAAGTACTTCAAAAAGAGAATGAAAGACAAAGAAATATAGGAATTAAACAAGGTCGCAAGGAAGGTCGCAAGGAAGGTCGTATGGAAGGTCGACTAGAAGGAATTCTAGAAACAGCTAGAAAAATGCTAAGAAGAAATATGAAAATAGATGAAATCCAAGAAATAACAGGATTAACAAAAAGAGAAATAGAAAAATTATGATACCAAAAATAAAAATTGAGATTAAGTATATTATGTTTTAATCTCAACTTTTCATATACTATTTAATTACTCTTTTAGTTAGAGGAAAAATTCCTAATGATTTATCATTTAGAAAATCTGGTTTTCCAGGTTGCAAAAAAAAGAAACTTAGCATATAATTTAGCAAAAGAAAAAAGAGAGGTAATAAATTTGAAAAACTTAACCATAAAAGAAATTATAAAAGTAACGAAAGGAGAATTAATACAGGGAAATCTAGAATTTGTATGTAAAAACTTTTCCAAAGATACACGAACCATTCAAAAAGGAGACACTTACATAGCTATTAAAGGAGAAAACTTTGACGGAAATTTATTTTGGAAGCAGGCATTAGAAAAAGGAGCAGACTGTGTTATTGTATCAGAAACCTCCTATGAAGAAAAAGACTTAGAAATTTATCAAAATAAAAACATTATAAAAGTAAAAGACACATTACAAGCATTATATCAAATAGCCAAATTAAAAAGAAGTTTTTATCAAATACCAGTCATTGCAATTACGGGAAGCGTAGGAAAAACAAGTACAAAAGACATGGTAGCTAATGTCATATCGCAAAAATATAAAACATTGAAAACAATAGGAAACAATAACAATAATATCGGTTTACCACTTACCATTTTAAGACTGCAAGAGGAAGAAGCAATGGTATTAGAAATGGGAATGAACCATTTTGGAGAAATTAGTTTATTAACTAGTATAGCAAAACCAGATATCTGCATTATTACAAACATTGGAACATCACACATTGGTAACTTAGGTTCTAGAGAAAATATACTAAAAGCTAAGCTAGAAATATTAGAAGGAACCAATAACCCAACCATTATTATTAATAATGATAATGACCTATTACATACATGGCAAGAAGCAAACAAAAATGATAGAAATATTGTAACCTATGGAATACAAAATCCAAGCGACTTGAATGCCAAAGACATTTGTTTAGAAGAGGAAAATAGTGAATTTGTTTGTACACTAAATGGTAAAGAAACAAAAATAAAAGTGCCAGTAGGAGGAGAACATTTTGTTTTAAATGCGTTATGTGCAGTAAGTGTTGGAAATACATTAAAAATAGACACAGAAAAAATTGTAAAAGGAATTCAAAGCTTTGAATTGACTAAAAAAAGAATGGATATCGTAGAATTAGAAGATGGTACAAAAATAATTAACGATGCTTATAATGCCAGTTTAGAATCGATGCAAGCGAGTCTTAAACACTTATCAGAATTTAAAAATAACAGAAAAATAGCAGTATTAGGAGATATGTTAGAACTAGGAGAATATACTAAAAAATTACACGAACAAGTAGGAGAAATAGTAAAACAAAATGAAATTGATATTTTAATAACAAGTGGAGAAAATGCAAAAAATATTGAGAAACAAGCTAGAAAATTAGGAATGCCAGAAGAAAATACATACCATTTTGAAAACAAAGAAGATATTACAAAAAAATTGCAGAAAATACTAAAACCAGGAGATGTTGTTTTATTTAAAGCATCAAATGGTATGAAATTTTTTGAATTAGCAGAGGAGGTTCTTTTATGGAACAAAAAGAAAAATTAGGAGTTATTTTTGGTGGCATGTCAACCGAAAATGAAGTGTCTAGGCTATCAGCTCAATCCATCTTAAAAAATTTGGACCAAGAAAAATATGAGATATTTCCTATTTATATAGGAAAAGATGGAACATGGTATCAAAGCGATGAAGAACAAGAAAAAATACAAGATATAGTGGGTTATCTACAAAACTTAGATATTTTATTTCCAGTATTACATGGTCTTTATGGAGAAGATGGCACGATACAAGGACTATTTGAGTTGTTAAAAAAACCATATGTTGGATGTGGTGTTTTAGCATCTAGTGTAGGAATGGATAAAGTTTATACAAAAATTATTTTTGATAGAGCAGGATTAAAGCAAGCTAACTATGAATATATACGAAAATATGAAGAAAAATATATTTATGTAGATAAAGCGTTCAACGAAGAAATAATAGAGTTAGAGGAAGTAGTTCAAAAAGTTATGAAGAACTTAGAATTTCCTATGTTTGTTAAACCATCTAATTCAGGCTCTAGTGTAGGAATTAACAAGGCAAAAAATGAGGAAGAATTGAAAAAATACATAGAATATGCTTCACAATTTGATCATAAAATTTTAATTGAAGAAGGCATTAAAGGAAAAGAAGTAGAATGTGCTGTATTAGGAAATGAAGAAGTCATTGCTTCTTGTGTAGGAGAAGTAAAATCAGCAGAAGAATTTTATAGTTATGATGCCAAGTATAAAAACGAAGCATCTAGAACAGAGATACCAGCTACTATTTCCCAAGGAATAGCAGAAGAGATTAGAAAGCAAGCAATAAAAGCCTTTAAATCAATTGATGGAAAAGGTTTATCAAGAGTAGATTTCTTTATTGAAAATAAAACAAACCAAATATATATTAATGAAATTAATACTTTACCAGGTTTTACGAATATTAGTATGTATCCAAAATTATTTGAAGCAAGTGGAATTGGTTATCAAGAATTATTAAGTAAGTTAATAGAGTTAAGTAAAATATAGATTTTGAGGAATTACGAGATGTAATTCCTCTTTTACGTATATATTTTTTGTTTTTTCAAAAATATTACAACTGTAAACATATAGACATAATTCTTTTACGGTTGATAAAATTTCTATTAGAAAACAGAAGAGAATGGAGGAAAGAAAAATGTTAAAAAATGAGGGAATTACACTAATTGCACTAGTAATCACAATTATCATTTTGCTAATCTTAGCAGGGATAAGTATAGCAACATTAACAGGGCAAAATGGCTTATTAACAAAAGCAAATAATGCTAAAGATATTACCCAAGAAGAAGGAATTAAAGAAGAAATAAAAATAGCATATGCATCAGTAGAAACAGATGCTATTATTAATGGGTGGGATATCAATAAAAAAGCAGAAGAATTACAAAAAGAATTAAGAAATGAAGACCAAACAGCAACCGTAGAAGTAGAAGGAACGAGCTTAAAAGTTAACTATAAAGGAGTAGAGTTAATCATTAATGAAAAAGGACAAATCGAAATTGCTGAA
>CANEEJ010000097.1 GCA_947426525.1 uncultured Clostridium sp.
TTATATATATTAATTTTTATATATTTTTGTTTCACATCATTGACACTTATACAATTAACAATTTCATTTTTAGGGTAAAAGGTTTTACCGCAATTTTTACATTCATATCGAGGTTTTTTAAAGATTAAAGTAGTAGGCTTAAAATAGATAGGAATGTCTTTAACAGGTTGGGTGTAGTAATCGTGAATATAAGAAGTTTTTGTACCACAATGAGGGCACATCTGTTCACAAACAGGTAATTCAATATAAACTTCAACAGAATCCTTTAAATTTTTAACATTTTTTACGATAACCTCTTTTAAATTTAACAAATTTTTGATACAATTATTTTGCACTTATCTATACCTCCTTAAATGTTTTCTAGCAATTACATTTTATCAGGTATTTTCGATAAGTGCATTATTTTTATTAAAAAATGTTGAGGTTTATTTAATTACCCCAACATTTATTATAGAACCAAATTTTCTTGACGTGGCGCCACTGACTGTACTGAACCCAAAAAATTGGACATTTTTTGATTAGATATTAGGCAGCTTGGGAATGAACTCTGTATTGTACAGGGCTCATTCCTTTTAATTTGCCCTTTATTCTTTTATTATTATAGTAATCTATATATTCTATTATATCCTGTTCTAATTCTTCTATTGTTTTATACTCTTTCATATAAAATAATTCTGACTTTAATAGACCAAAGAAATTTTCTGCTAATGAATTATCTAAACAATTTCCTTTTCTTGACATACTTTGTCTTATTCCTTTATCCTTTAATAATGCTTGATATTGCTTCATTTGATATTGCCATCCTTGATTTGAATGTAATATCAAGTTAGTATCGTTAGGTATTCTTGCAAATGCTTTTTCTAACATATCTACTACTTGAGCAAATACTGGATGTCTTGATAGATTAAAGCTAATTACTTCTCCATTAAATAAATCTACTATTGGTGATAAATAAAGTTTTTCGTTATGTACTTTAAATTCTGTTACATCTGTAACCCATTTTTGATTTGGTTCTTCTGTTTCAAATTCTCTATTTAAAAGATTATCACAAATTTTTCCTATTTTACCTTTATATGATTTATATTTTTGTACCCTTATGAAACATTGTAAGCCTAATTCTTTCATAAGTTTTGAAACTGTTTTATGATTTATATGAAAACCTCTATTATGAAGTTCTAATGTGATTCTTCTATATCCATATCTTCCTTTATTTTCATGATAAATAGCTGTAATTTCTTCTTTTATTTCTTTATATTTATCTGGTTCTTTTAATCTATTTAATTGATAATAGAATGTACTTCTTGTTACTTCTGCATATTTTAACAAAGCCTCTAATTTGAACTCATGCCTTAATTCATCTATTACAATTACTTTTTCGATTGTTTTGGCTTTGTTCTTTCCTGAACTAAGGCTTGCAATTTTTTTAAGTATGCATTTTCCATTCTAAGTCTTTGAACTTCTTCGATTAAATCTTCTTCACTTTCTTTATTTAATTTCTTTTTTCTTGGTTTTGAACTCATTTTTTTATTTCTACCACGTTGCTCAATATAGAGATCTTGCGGTCCTTCCTCATAATATATACGTTCCCATTTACCAACAATATTGTGATTTCCTAATTTAAAATGATATGCTGTTTCTTGTAATGACAAATGATTTGTATGCATATATTCTATCACATTTTGCTTAAATCTTCCATCATATGAGACTTTTTGGTTTCTTAATAAACCTTCTACACCGTGTTCTCTATATCTTCTAACCCATTTTCTTACACATGATACTGATGGAATATTAAAGAATTTCGAAGCATCTCTATATCCGTGATGATTTTCTTCACAATACTTTACAACTTCTAATTTAAATTCTTTTGAGTATTTTGACATAAAAATGAACCCTCCTTATTAAACTTTTTTGTCTAATAATTTGGGTTCACTTCAGACGTGGCGTTTTTTGTGCTTTTTAAAAGCACAAAAAACGTTACAAAAAGAAAAAGAAAGTGGTGAAAAAATGGGATTTAGTAAAATGATGGAATTATTACAAATTAAAAATAAAGGAAAAATTGTATTTTGTAATGCAGGGAACTTCTATCTTGCAGTTGGAAAAGATGCCATATTGTTAAATGAAATATTAGGACTAAAACTAACATGCCTAAAACCAGAAATATGTAAGGTGGGATTTCCTATTAATGCATTAGAAAAATATGCAGAAAAAATAGTAGAAAAAAGATATAGTTATATTGTTTATTATTTTGACCAACAAAAAGAAGAGTTAGAAGTAGTCATGCAATATGAAGGAGAACATGGAAACAAAATAATAAATGATAGAAATAATTGCTACATCTATAGTAAAGGAATTCAAAAATATAAAAAGCCAGACAAATATATATTGGCAGTAGCTAATTTATATAAAACAGAAAAAGAAAAGGAAGAAAGAAATGATTAAAAAACAAGAAAAAGAACAAAAATTAATCTTAATTCCCAAAACAGAAAAATATATAGAATACATGTTACAAGTTATTTTTAAATTACCAAGAATTGAAAAATTTAGTATAGGAACAGAATACAAACAATCCATGTATCAAATGCTGAAAGATATTTTGATAATTAGTAAAATAGAAAAAAATGAAACATTATACTATTTAAATAAAATAGATGCTAATTTAAACACACAAAGAATTTATTTAAGAATAATGAAGAAAAATAGGTGGATAGACGAGCATAAATTTAAAGTAGCCATAGAACAAATTTATGAAATAGGAAAAATACTAGGAGGACTAATTAAATATTATGCCAAAAACAATACGAAACCAATATAACAAACAACTAACTTATGAAAAACTAATGGAAGCACATAATAAATCTAAAAAAGGGAAAGGATATCGAAAAGAAATCATTGAATTTAATTTAAAACAAGAAGAATATATTATGTGGTTATTTGAACAATTAAAAAATAAAACCTATCAGCATGGAGGTTATACAGAATTTTATGTAACAGAACCGAAATTACGAAAAATAGAAA
>CANEEJ010000098.1 GCA_947426525.1 uncultured Clostridium sp.
GTTGTTCTCATTAAATGGTCATCAATCGCATGTGCAAAATGATAGGTTGGCAATCCGTCTGCTTTAATAATTACAATATCTTGGTCATTTTCTGGAAAATCTACATTTCCTTTGATTACATCATGATGTTTGATTTTTCTGTCTTCTCTTCCTGGTGATTTGAAACGGATGATATAGCTATCTCCATTTTTAATCTTTTCTGCCATCTCTTCTACCGTGTGATTTCTACACTTTGCCCATACACCATAATATCCTGGTCTAATTTTAGCATTTTCTTGTTTATTTCTTATCTCTTCTACTTCTTCTGGTGTACAGAAACATGGATAAGCTTTTCCTTGTTCAATTAAATACTTCGCATAAGCTTGGTAAATTTCTTTTCTTAGAGATTGTTTATATGGTCCATAACTTCCTTTTTCTTCTGTTTCTGAAACCATACCTTCATCTGGTACAATAACAAAGTCTTTTAAAGCATTTACAATTCCTGTAATTCCATTTTCTACTTCTCTTTTTTGGTCTGTATCTTCAATTCGTAAGAAAAATACACCTTCTGTTTGTTCTGTTAATTTTCTTGCGATTAAAGATTGATATAATCCTCCAATATGTACAAATCCAGTTGGACTAGGTGCAAATCTTGTTACAATTGCACCTTCTTTTAAATCTCTTTCTGGATATTTTTCTTCATAATAAGCTATTTCCTTTGCTTCTGGAAATATTAAATTGGCTAAATCTTTGTAATCCATTTTCTTCTCTCCTTTTCTTTCAGGGATTTCCAAAATTCTTTTATCATTATAAAAATTTTTAATTATCATTCAAAAAATTCATTATCAAATCTATTATTACATCTTTTTCTTTGGGATTCGATTCTGCTATTAATAAGGTTAATGCAGCTAATGTATTATTATCAATTACTTGTTTTTCGTTTTTATATAAAATGCCATAAAAGTTTAAAAAATATATAAATAGCGTTGCTGCAATTCGTTTATTTCCATCTGCAAAAACGTGATTCTTTACTATTAGATATAAGAAATTTGCACCTTTTTCTTCTATGCTTTTGTATATATCTTGATTATTAAAACTTTGATAAATATTTCCTATAATTGACTCTAAACCTTTGTCTCTTTCAACAGCAAATAGTGAGCTTTTTTCATTAAATCTAAGTTTATTTATTATTTCAATACATTGATTATATTGTATTTTTCTTTCATCTATATTGCCATCTATTTTCTTTAATGTTCTATGGTCATAATCATCAAGCAAATTAAGTGCTTTTGAATAATCTCCAATTACTTTTAATATTTCTTTTGCATCATTTCCTTCTAATCTTTCGTCTATTCTATTGGCTATATCAATTAATTTTATTGTTTTTTCTAAATATTCTAATCTTCTTTGGTTTATTGCATATCCTTTTAACATATAGTCTTTTAAAATCTTAGTCGCCCATTTCCTAAAAATAATACCTTCTTTAGATTTTACACGATATCCAACAGATATAATCATATCAAGATTATAATAATTAGTAGGTTTATCAGCAAATTCGGAATTTCCGAATTTAGTCATTGTTTCACTTTCTATTAATTCTCCTTCTTTGTATATATTCTTAATATGTTCATTAATAGTAGATTTTGCTTTTTCAAATAATCTTGACATTTGTTCTTGAGTAAGCCATACTGTTTCATCCTTTAAATTAACTTCTAATTTTACACCTTGGTTTTCAAATATAATAATTTCATTTTTCTTATCACTCATATAAACACATCCTTTTATACAAATTTAGTTTTAATTATATATTTATTATATAGTTATAGAACTATTGTTTGTATTTTATAATGTGTCTAAATATTTGTCAATATATTTAAAGAATTTTTTTGCTATACTTCCATAATAATCGGTATAATCATTGGATTTCTTTTGGTTTTCATGAAAATATAATCTCTTAGGTTTTCTCTGGTTGTTGATTTAATGGTTGCCCAATCAGTAATTCCTCTTTCTTCACATTTTTTTATTTCATGTCTTACGACTGATTTTACATCATCCATTAAATTTTCTGATTCTCTTACATAGACAAATCCCCTTGAAATAACATCTGGTCCAGCTACTACTTCTCCGGTTGAAGAGTCCATTGTTAATACTATAACAATTAATCCATCTTGTGATAGATGCTGTCTGTCTCTTAAAACAATGCTTCCAACGTCCCCAACACCTAGTCCGTCTACTAATACTCTACCACTTTGAACAGAACCTGCTAAATTAGCTCCTTCTTCATTAATTTCTAGTACTCTACCATTTGACATCATGATAATATTGTCTTTATCAATTCCCATGCTTTGAGCTGTTTCACTATGAGCAATTAATTGTCTATATTCTCCATGCACTGGTATAAAGTATTTTGGTTTGGTTAATGCTAAAATTAATTTTTGCTCTTCTTGGCATGCATGCCCTGATACATGGATTGTTTCTAATGAACTATATACTACTTCTGCGCCAATTTGCATTAAGTCATCAATTACTTTTGATACGAATTTTTCGTTTCCTGGTATTGGAGTTGCAGAAATAATAACTAAGTCATTTGGTGTTATTTTTACTTTTCTATGGTCTCCTGCTGCCATTCTTGTTAATGCTGACATTGGTTCTCCTTGGCTTCCTGTTGTGATAATTACTAATTGGTCATCTGTATAATTTTTTATCATGTCAATATCAATAAATATATTTTCTGGGCATTCTATATAACCTAACTCTCTAGCAGTTTGTATCATATTAATCATACTTCTTCCACATACTGCAATTTTTCGATTATATTTGATTGCTGAATTTACAATTTGTTGTACTCTATGCACATTAGAAGCAAA
>CANEEJ010000099.1 GCA_947426525.1 uncultured Clostridium sp.
TATCATGAATATGGCTTCAAAAGAAGAAATAATTGCTTTTGGAGAAAAAATAAAAGATAAGGAAACTGGTAAATATAAAACAGAAGCATTAAAAATAGAAGATAGATGGATTTTAAATAAACTGGACAATTTAATCAAAACAGTAACTAGAAACATGGAAGAATACGACTTAGGAATTGCTTTGGATAATATCTATAGCTTTATTTGGAATGAATTCTGTGACTGGTATATTGAAATGGTTAAAACTAGATTATATAGTGATAAGCAAGAAGACAAAATACAAGTAAGCTTTGTTCTAAATTATGTATTTGGAGACAGCTTAAAATTATTACATCCATTTATGCCTTTTGTAACTTCTGAAATTTATGCTGAATTAGCTAATTATAATGACAAAGAATTAATGATGACAAATTGGCCAGAAACAAAACAAAGAGTAGAATATGATGAAAATGATGATATCGTCGAAAAATTAAAGGAGATCATTGTAGAAATTAGGAATATAAGAGCCAATAAAAATATACATCCTTCTAAAAAGGCAGATTTGATTTTTGTAACTTCAAAATATGGAAAACAAATTGAAGAGGCAAAAGAGTTCTTATTGAAATTAGGATTTGGAAAAGAAATAACAGTTCAAAATGCTAAAAATGGAATTCCAGAAGATAGTATTCAAATTATAACAGATGGAATTGAGTTATATATGCCATTAGAAGGTCTAATTGATAAGGAAGAAGAGCGTAAGAGACAAGAAGAGGAAAAAGTAAGATTGGGTCAAGAGATAGCAAGATGTGAAAAGATGCTTTCTAATCCAGGGTTTATCAATAAAGCGCCACAAGCTAAAATTGAAGAAGAAAAAGCAAAATTAGAAAAGTATAAAGCAATGCTTGCTAAAATTGAAAAGTAATATTCCTAGAATGTAAAAAACAAAGAAGAGATTCTGTAAAAAGAAACTCTTCTTTGTTTTTTTAGAAAGTTAATTTATAGCGAAAATTGAAATTATTTTGTCGAAAATTTCTAAGCAATCGACAAAACTTCTTAAACTTCGCTATTGGAAAAAAATGTAAAATATACTATAATACAAAAAGAAAAAAGAGAAGGAAAGGAATGAGAAAAAAATGGAATCAAAATTTTATGAAGAGGACAAGCTTCTCGTTTTCAAAATTACAGATGAAATTGATGATTGTAGTGTACAAAAGATAAGGAGGAGAGCAGATTATGAAATGGAAAGATATATGCCTAAAAGAGTTATATTTGATTTTGATTGTGTCACTTTCATGGATAGTGCAGGAATAGGAATGGTAATTGGAAGATACAAGTTTGCTAACCTATTAGGAGCGAAATTGGAAGTTAGAAATTTGGGAGCAAGTGTAAAAAGGATATTCGAAATGAGTGGAATATTAAAATTAATTCCAGTTGCACAAGCCTAAGGATGGGAAATAGTCACATTGTGCCTGTGCCAGTTTGACCATCTTAAGTTTAATCATAGCAAAAAAGGAAAGGAAAAAGAAAAATGAATGATGTGTATGAAAATGAAATGAAATTAGAGTTTATTAGTAAATCCAAAAATGAAGCATTTGCAAGAGTTACCGTTGCAGCATTTGCTTCACAATTAGACCCTACTATTGAAGAATTAGCAGACATAAAGACTGCTGTTTCTGAAGCAGTAACTAATTGTATTATTCATGGTTATGAAAATAAACAAGGAATTGTAAAGATAATAGGACGTTTAAAAGAAAATGAAGTGATATTAGAAATTTCAGACAAGGGAAAAGGAATTGAAAATATTGATATCGCAAAAGAGCCATTATATACTACAAGACCAAATCTCGAAAGATCTGGAATGGGATTTACTATCATGGAAAGCTTTATGGATACAATGGAAGTAGAATCTATTGTAGGATTAGGAACCAAAATAACCATGACGAAAAAAATTAAACCAAAAATAAAAATAGAAGAAGAGGATTTTCAAATGATGACAAAAGATTAAAACAAAGGGGTTTTAGTATGTATGAAAATGATATAGAACAAATAAAAAAAGCCCAAACACGGAGATAAATTTGAAATGGGAAAACTAATCGAACAAAACAATGGACTAATATGGAGTATCGTAAAAAGATTTAATGGAAGAGGATATGAACTAGAAGATTTATACCAAATAGGTGTCTTAGGGTTTATCAAATCAATCCAACGATTTGATGTGAGTTTTGATGTAAAATTATCGACCTATGCTGTACCCTATATGATAGGAGAAATCAAAAGGCATATAAGAGATGATGGACCTGTTAAAGTAAGTAGAAGCATAAAAGAATTAAGTATCAAAATAAAGGAATTGCAAAGAGAATATTTTTATAAGAAAGGGGAAGAAATAACAATAGCACAAATCGAAAAAGAATTAAAAGTAGACAAAGAAGATATTGTCTTAGCAATGGAATCAACTAATGTAGTAGAATCAATAGAAGGAAGCACCTACACTAATCAAAAAGACGGAAATAGCATTAGTTTATTAGAAACACTATCCAACCATCAAAATGAAGAAGAAATCATAACTAACAAATTAACAGTTAAGCAACTAATTGAAAACTTAGAAACACGAGACAAAGAAATTATATTACTAAGATTTTACAAAGAAAAAACGCAATCACAAGTAGCAAAAATTTTAGGAATTACACAAGTGCAAGTGTCGAGAATTGAACGAAAAATTTTAGGAAACATGAAACAAAAATTAAAAGAAGCATGATTTCGATGTTTTTTGGGACGGGGTGGTAAAACGTAGGTTTTTTTGTTTGAAGTTGTAATTAATAATAAA
>CANEEJ010000100.1 GCA_947426525.1 uncultured Clostridium sp.
GAAATATCAATTTGTTCTGCTAAATCTTCTTGTGTTAAATTTTTTGCAAGTCTTGCTTGCTTAATTCTTTGACCGATTACCGTATAATCTAATGCCATATTTATTACCACCTTTCTATTCTTCGACATTAATATAGCATTTTATAGTTTAAATTTACAGAAACTAAAAAATACATATAGAACATATGAGTAAATAAAAGGAATGAAATTTAATAGTAAATCATAAAATAGAAAATGAAGAGGATAGTAAAATGAAGAAAAAATGAGAAAAATAAAGAGATAAAAAGAAAAAAGTGGGAAAAATGGCAAAATTATTCATAAAAATTGTGAAAAATTAGGTAAATTAGGGCTAAAACAGTATACATAACTTGATTTTGGGCAAAATATATAGTATAATTAACTCTAGTCGTGTTAAAAAATATCCAAAAAGGAGAGTGAATTTTATTTTAAACAAAAAATTAAAATACTATACAAAAGAAATTTTTAAGTATTTTAACATTACATTGTTAGCTTTTGGTTTTATTATCGCGATTATATTAATAAAATATAAACCAATGTACAAAGTAAGTATTTCTGGAACAGAACTAGGATATATCAATAATAAGGAAGCTTTAGAAGAAATGGTAAAAGAAAACATCATAGAAAAGCAAGAAAAAAATGTGGATACAATTGATATGAAAGAAAAACCAGAATATGAGTTAAAACTTGTAGATAGAACAACTGAAACAAAGGAAGAAGAAATTGCAGAAACAGTAGAACAAAATACAGATATAACTTATAAATATTATGATATTGCTATAAATAATCAAGTAATTGATTCAGTAGATACTATAGAAGAGGCAGAGGAATTAGTAAAACAAGTAAGTAATGAGAAGCAAGAAGAAATAGATTTAAGTATCATTGAAAAATATACAGAAAAAGAAGAAGAAATTCAAACCACAGAATTAGAAACTGCTAAAAATGAAATCCAAGCAAAAGTGACAAAAAAATTAGAAGAAATCCAAAAAGAAAAACAAGAAGAAGAAAGAATAAACCGTATGCCAGAAATTAATGGAATTAAATTAGCCTATGCGCCAATAACAGGAACTATAACATCAAGGTATGGAGTTAGCAGTAGAATAAGAAGTTCGAACCATACTGGATTAGATATTGCAGCACCAAATGGAACACCAATCAAAGTAATTGCATCTGGTACAGTAACACATGCAAGTTATCAAGGTTCTTATGGAAATTTAGTAAAAGTAGACCATGGAAATGGATTAGAAACATGGTATGCTCATACCAGTAAAATGTATGTAAAAGTAGGAGAACAAGTGGAAGCTGGAAAAGTAATTGCGGCAGTTGGTTCAACCGGAAATTCAACCGGAAACCATTTACATTTAGAAATTAGAATTAATGGACAACATGTAAATCCACAAAAATATTTGTATAAATGAGACGGTTGGGGACAGGTCTTAACTGTCTCATTTTTGTTTTTTAGTGAAATGAATTTTATTACAAATATAAAAATGAGACAGTTAAGACCTGTCCCCAACCGTCTCATTTCTCTTATCAATTACTTGACAAATTTTCCTAATAATATATAATAATTATGGTTAAACTAACACAAATGAGGAGGAATTTTTTTATGGCAAATAATATAAGTCCAGAAGAGGAACAAAAAGTTCAAAACATGATAAATGAACTAGTAGAAAAAGCAAAACAAGCATCTAAAGAATATTTGAAATTAGACCAAGAAACCGTAGATAATATCACAAAAGCGATGTCAATGGCAGGATTAGAACATCATATGGAATTAGCTAAATTGGCAATAGAAGAAACTGGTAGAGGAATTTATGAAGATAAGATAACAAAGAATATGTTTGCGACAGAATATATTTATCACAGCATTAAATATGAAAAAACAGTTGGAATTATCAATGAAAATGAAGAAGAAGATTATGTGGAAATAGCAGAACCAGTTGGAATTATAGCAGGTGTAACACCAGTAACCAATCCAACTTCTACTACCATGTTTAAATCTATTATAGCAGCCAAAACAAGAAATGTTATTATATTTGGATTTCATCCATCTGCTCAAAAAAGCAGTAGCAAAGCAGCAGAAATTTTAAGAGAAGCCGCTGTTAAAGCTGGAGCACCAGAAAATTGCATTTTATGGGTAGAAGAGCCAAGCGTGTTAGCAACAAGATTATTGATGAACCATCCAGATGTTAATTTAATTCTAGCAACAGGTGGAACAGGAATGGTAAAATCAGCCTATTCTTGTGGAAAGCCAGCATTAGGAGTAGGACCTGGAAATGTACCATGTTACATTCACAAAAGTGCGAAATTAAAAACATCAGTCAATGATTTAGTATTATCGAAAGCATTTGATAATGGGATGATATGTGCTTCTGAACAAGCGGTTTTAGTTGACAAAGAAATTTACCAAGAATTTGAAAAATTGATGAGAGAAGCAGGATGTTATTTTGTAAATCCAGAAGAAAAAGAAAAATTAAAATTAAGTATGTTTGAATACAATGAAGAATATGGATTTAAGTTAAAATCTCATGTACCAGGACAATCACCATATACCATAGCCAAAGAAGCTGGATTTGAAATACCAGAAGATACAAAGGTTTTAGTCGTATATGAAGAAGGAATTGGAAGAGAGTATCCATTTTCAAAAGAAAAATTAAGTCC
>CANEEJ010000101.1 GCA_947426525.1 uncultured Clostridium sp.
TTTTAACTTGTACTTCTGATGGTACTGTAATTGGTTTATTTCCTATTCTTGACATACTAGGTTTTCCCTCCTTCTATTTAGTTTCGACTAATTACCATACATAAGCTAATACTTCTCCACCAATTCCTAATTCTCTAGCTTCTTTATCTGTTTTTAATCCTTTTGATGTAGAAATAATTGCAATACCTAAACCATTTAATACTTTTGGTAATTCTTCTTTAGACGCATACACTCTTAATCCTGGTTTGCTAATTCTTTTTAAACCATCAATTACTCTAGTTCCTTTTTCGTCATATTTTAAAGTAACTCTAATAATTCCTTGTGTATCATCTTTGATTTCTTCAAAAGATTTGATATATCCTTCTTTGAATAAAATTTCAGCAATTCCTAGTTTCATATTAGAAGCTGGAATATCAACTGTTTTATGTTTTGAACTATTTGCATTTCTAATTCTTGTTAACATATCTGCTATTGGATCTGTAATGTTCATTAATTACTTACCTCCTTTTCTTCTTTATTCCAAAGGGGTTCTTCCCCTCTCATTTATCTTTTATTATATATGAAAGATTTCTGTTCTTCTTATTTCTTAATTTTTAAAAAATTGATTTTTACCAGCTAGCCTTCTTAACTCCCGGAATCTCTCCTTTATGAGCTAACTCTCTAAAGCAAACACGGCAAATACCATATTTTCTAATATAGCTATGAGGTCTTCCACATAATTTACATCTATTATATTCTCTAGTACTATATTTTTGTGGTCTAGCTTGTTTAATTTTCATTGACTTTTTAGCCATAGTAATACTCCTTTCCTTACTTAGTTGGCTGACTTAAACGGCATACCTAACGCTTCTAACAATGCTTTAGACTCTTCGTCTGTTGTAGCAGTTGTTACAAATATAATATCCATACCTCTTAATTTATCAACTTTATCGTATTCAATTTCAGGGAATATTAATTGTTCTTTGATACCCATAGAGTAGTTTCCTCTACCATCAAAAGAGTTAGCTGATACTCCTCTAAAATCTCTTACTCTTGGAAGTGCTACATTAAATAATTTGTAAGCAAAATCATACATTTTGTCTGATCTTAATGTTACTTTACATCCAATGTTTACACCTTCTCTTAATTTAAATGCTGCAATTGATTTTTTAGCTTTTGTAATTACTGGTTTTTGACCTGTAATTTGCATTAAATCGTTCATAGCATTTTCTAATGCTTTAGGATTTTCTTTTAAATCTCCTAACCCTATATTAATTACTATTTTATCAAGTTTTGGAACTTGCATAACTGATTTATATTCAAATTTTTTCATTAATGCTGGGATTACTTCTTTTTCATATTGTTCTCTTAATTTTTCCATTCTTTATAATCCTCCTTTCTTCTACTTATTTTAATTTTGCACCGCATTTTTTACAAACACGTACTTTTTGATCTTTTTCCATGCTATATCCAACTTTTGTAGCTTTACCACATTTTGAGCATACTACATTTACTTTTGAACTTGGAATAGCGCATTCTACTGCTATAATTCCGCTTTCTTCTCCTTGTCTTCTAGCTTTAACGTGTTTTTTTCTAACGTTAACGCCTTTAACAACGATTTTATCAGCTTTTGGATTAACTTCTAATACTTCTCCTGTTGTACCTTTATCATTTCCTGATAAAACTTGAACGTTATCTCCTTTTTTTATTCTCATTTAGGAATTTCCTCCTTTTCTTTAATTTTTGCTAAATCATTTTTTGTAAAATTAATTCTGTATTTTCAATGTTCACAATCTCACTTCGTTCGATTGCGTAAGTCATCTGTAGTTCGCTTCGCTTCACACAACTGACTTAAAGAACTTCTGGAGCTAAGGATAAAATCTTCATATAATCCTTTTCTCTTAATTCTCTTGCAACTGGACCAAAGATACGAGTTCCTTTTGGAGTTCCGTCTTCTTTGATGATAACAGCTGCATTTTCATCAAATTTTATATATGAACCATCTGCTCTTCTCAATCCTTTTTTAGATCTTACGATAACAGCTTTTACAACGTCACCTTTTTTTACAACGCCACCTGGTGTTGCTGATTTAACAGAAGCAACTATAATGTCTCCTATGTTAGATGTTTTTCTATATGAACCACCTAAACATCTGATACACATAATTTCTTTTGCACCGGTGTTGTCTGCTACTTTTAATCTTGATTGTTGTTGTATCATAATATGGTTTCTCCTTTCTATTTAATATCTGCTTTTTCTACAACTTCAACTACTCTCCATCTTTTATCTTTAGAAAGTGGTCTTGTTTCCATTACTTTTACTTTATCACCGATTTGGCAAACATTTTCTTCATCATGTGCTTTTAATTTGTAAGTTCTTTTTACTGTTTTACCATATACTTTATGACTAACACTAGTTTGAACAGCTACTACAACTGTTTTATCCATCTTATTAGATGTTACTGTACCAATCATTATCTTACGAAGATTTCTTTCTTCCATTTAGATTTCTCCTTTCTTGGCTAATTATGCTTTTGCATCTGCAATTTTTCTTTCTGTTAATACTGTATTTATTTTAGCTATATCTCTTTTTACTTCTTTTATTTTCATTGGATTATCTAATCCGTTTGTAGCTAAACTAAATTTTAATTTGAACAATTCTGTTTTTAGTTCACCTAATTCTT
>CANEEJ010000102.1 GCA_947426525.1 uncultured Clostridium sp.
TAGTGATGATGATTTTTCTAATACAGAAGAATTAATAAAAACAGGAATATTTAATCAAACAAAAGCCAATAATATTTATGATTTAGCAGGAAATGTGTGGGAATGGACAACAGAATCTTACGGTACTTCTTACAGAGTTACTAGAGGAGGCTATTACGACAACAATGGCTCTAGCTTTCCCGCTTCCTATCGCAGCCAATTCCATCCGCCCTATTACTCTGACGTCGTTGGTTTCAGGCTTGCTTTATATTTGTAGAAAATAATTTTTATGTAAAATTTATTGAGAAAAATAGAAAAATATGATATAATAGCAAAGCAGTTAGAAAACTTAGTAAAAAGGAAGGAGAAAACCATGAATAGAAGAAAAATTTCTTTTGTTTATCGGTTATTTCTAGTAGCAAGTTTATTAACGGGAATTGTATTAACCCTAAAAAATACAACATCGATAAAATACTTATTATCCTATTACACAACACAAAGTAATATACTTTGTTTTCTAGTATTTTGTATGTTTTTGGTGGGAGATATGGTTCAATATAATTACCAAGAAAAAAAGTGGTATCCCATTTTAAAAGGTTCCATTACAATAACTATTTTAGTAACTGCCATTATTTATCTAGGTGTGTTAGTACCAAATGATTTAGTCATGTACACAATAAATTGTCAAGGGATACTTGGAAAAAAGATAGGTAATCTTTTCGTACATTTTATATCACCAATGATGGTAGTGTTAGACTATTATTTTGATGAAAAAGGAAGATTTGCACTGTGGAATCCACCTATGTGGCTATTTTTTCCAATACTATATGTAGGATTTGTTTATTCAGGAAAGGGAAAATTCTATAATATTGGTGGTTCAAGAGAATTTGCTTATTTCTTCTTAGACTATAAGAAAATAGGAATAAAAGGTGTTGGCGTGTGCATCACAATAATAGTAGTTGGAATTATAGTACTAGGATATTTATTTGTATTTTTAGATTACAAACTTGCTAAAAAAAATAAAACAAAAGAAAATGATGAAACATAAAGATAGCAGAGAAAACTTTGCTATCTTTTGTTTGTTGTAATTTGTAATTAAAAAAATAATTATATGGTAATATTGAAATACAAAAAAGTAACATAAAGCCGAATTTAAATAAGTGTAAACATATAGACATAATTCTTTTACAATTGATAAAATTTCTATGAGAAAACAGAAGAAAACGGAGGAAAAGTATGAAGAAAAATAGAGGGATTACACTAATAGCTTTAGTAATCACAATCATTGTTTTATTAATTTTAGCAGGAATAAGTATCGCGATGTTAACGGGAAGCAACGGATTACTAACCAAAGCATTAAAGGCAAAAGAAGAACATTTAATTAGTCAATATAAAGAAGAACTAAACTTAATTATAATAGAGGAAGTAGCAGAAAGAACAATTAAGACAAAAGAAGAACCAATGATAGTAAGTATAGAGAAAAAAGTAAAAGAAAAAGACTGGGTAAACAAGGAAAAAGTAAAACAATATAACGAAGAGGGAATAACAGAAGAGAAACCAGAGAAAAATAAATATTTATTTGTAGAAAGCAAAGAAGGATATGAATTTATCATAGAAGTAGACAATGAAAATGAAACAGCGGAAATAATAGAAGTAAATAGAACACCGAGAGAAGAATATACTATAACCTATCATCCAAATGGAGGAACAGGAGAAAGAATAGAAAAGAAGATAAAAGCAGGATTTTCAGTACGATTAGATAATTGTAGTTATAGTAAAGACAAATTCAAATTTGTAGGATGGTGTGAAAAAACAAACCCAGATAGTGAAGCAATACTTTATTCAGCAGGAAGTAAATATCCACCACTAGAGGGAAATGTAACACTATATGCCATATGGGAATCAACAGTAGCTACAGTGACATTTGATAGTAATGATGGAACAGGAAGAACGCAAACAGTAGAAGTACCAAAAGGAAAAGATACGAAATTACCAGAGAATACAATAGAAAGAGAAGGATATGAATTGGTAGCATGGAATACTAAAGCAGATGGTTCTGGAACAGCTTATGAAGAAGGAGACACAATTAATACAACACAAGACATCACTTTATATATCATTTGGGAAAAACAAAGAGAAGCCCCAGAGTACTGGAAGATAACAAAGAAAACAGATACGGAATGGTACAATTATGCTAATGCAAAAATAAGTGGACCAAAATTAGTAGGACAAATGAAACCAATTAAATACATAGGAGAAAACCAAACAGGAAATAAATGGGCAAATGCGATTACCATGGATGGAAGTATGTGGGTATGGATACCAAGATATGCTTATAAAATAACATCAGGATATCATTCTGCTACAGCTGGAACAATAGAAATAGCATTTTTAGACACTGATAATCATTTCTTAAATGGAGAAACAGGAACATTATTAACAGACCCAAGCAAAGTAACATATACAAATAATGTGCAGGACCAATGGTTAGTACATCCAGCATTCACAAGTAGCGCAGCAAATGGAGGAGGGTTTGGAGAATTAGAAGGACTTTGGGTAGGAAAATTTGAAAC